>NZ_QBJC02000030.1:0-54116 GCF_003057695.2 Pseudocitrobacter sp. RIT415
CCTAACTCGCTCTGCTCGTTAGTCTCTATAAAAACCAAATATTAGATCGTAACTTTGCGTTTTTCTCGCCAGTACTCGAAAGAACGCCAAAGCCCTTACTCGCTCTCGCTCAGACAGATAACAGTACTGACAAATGAAGTACTCAAAGTATTTTTAGGTCGGATTATCAATTTACAAGGGGCATCAAATGCCCCCATGTTTATGATTTTATGTAATTAGGATTTCTGAATCTAAAGAATCGTGGTGATTCTTTATCATTGTTCGATATGTCTGCAACAGTTTTATCGCAGTAATATAAGGTCGTTCCAGTGCTATATATGATAAGGATAATATAAGAGACATTTAATACCATGCTTTGATTCCATATCTGGTGCATGGAAAGTATAAAGCAAGCGTACCATATAGCTATAATTAGCTTGCTTAGAAATATATTAATCTTAGTGACTGATGGGCGTTTGGTTCTATGGTTTTCGAAGAAGAAAAGTTTATAAAGGTTTCCTGTGACATAATATTCAATTTTATCAATTATAAACTCCCAGTTTTCTTGCCAATACTTACTACCGATATTCACATAACAAAAACATAAAGCAAAAACAGAACCAATGATCGCAAGTGCAGGGGCTAAGAAAGTATAGTTTTTATGGGTGAACAAATAACCAAATGCAGCTGTTATTACAGTGAAGAATGCGAAGAAGTATGTAGCACGCTTCCAATAGAGATCTATTTCAAACTTTCTTATGTCGTGGGCTTTATCAAGTGCAAGGGTGATTTTTTTATGATCAATTGAATCTTGGATGATTGGACCTTCACAATCAATAAATTCTGCGAAAAAGTCCTTATCTTCTGGTCTTATTTCAATAACTTCTTTATTATTCTCGTCCATAATCAAATCGCTTTAGGATAAAACGGAAGTATACAAAGAATTTATTCGTTCTGTATACTACGAGAAAGTACTCCCCCTTGCTAATGGGTAGGTTTGTTGGGTGTGAGGGGTAATACTCAAAACGGCAGTTATTCTTGTCCACAAAACCAACCATCTTCCCTCGCCAGATAAGCTAACCCTTCCAGTACTGACCAGAGCGAAGCGACTTCGATCCGATTTATCCCCCTCCATGATGGTGTTCCCGACAAAACGCACAAGAAGCCCCCCTGAAAGCGATTTTAGCCAAAGGCTGAATCCCAAGCCATATGCGATAAAGAGACCTTAGCGGTTTTCTGAGGGCGTTTAAACGGCAGACCCAAACCATACTTCTGGTGTTTCCGAAGTACTGACCAACGTCTGATCGTTTTTACCTATTGATTTTCCTTCAATTAATAGATGTCGATAGATTTAAACGATCAAAAATTAAAAATTGATCGTTTTTGGCGATCAATGTATTGCGAAGTGATACTATCATTGCCTTTGATACACAACGTTTGAGGGATTTTATGGCCGGGCTTGTCGTTTTCATCATTTGTGTGATCCTTGCAGTACTTACTTTCAGGAAAGTTTCAAACTATTCCAGAAATAAAGGTCGGGGAAAGTTCCGTACTTTGATTACGTCGTTAGGCATGAGTTTTATTGTCTTTGTCGTTTCGGTAGGTATCGGTTCCGGGGTTGTTTCACAAGATAAAAGTACTGATGCAAAGGCTTCAACGTCTACCAGTACTGAAAAGGCCAAAACCAATGTTTATAAATGCGATAAGTTCGATGCAATAATACAAACTCGACAGGGAACAAAAAGCGATTCAGGTTACTATTCAGATAAAGGAATTTTAATTTATTATACTATATCCGATAATGAATTAATCAGCCGAATGCCAATTCCCGGCGATAAAGATAGTGTATATACTGCTAAATTCAACAAGATTGCAGCAGATGGTTCAAGGAAGTACGGAAATTCGTCAAGTAATTATTTTGTATCTGTACTTAATGATAATAATATAAAAGTAATTGATGTTGAATTTAACCATAATGCAACCATTACACAAATTTGTTCTAAACAATGATTATATTCAAGGGGAAGAACAGATGAAAAGAGCATTATCAGTACTGTTGTCGATAGTTCCATTAACCACAATTGCGGCTACTATTCCTGACGGTAAAACTGAAAAGCCGTTCGTAATTGATGGGGAAGTTATTTGTTTGAAAGAAATTCAGAAGCAAATCACCCCTTATCTCAAATCTTTTGAAGAAGAAAGCGGGGTTAAGTACAAGTACAATGTTAAATCTGGTTTATCGTACAAAGATACTGTAGGGCTGCGGTTACAGATCAATCGTGTGGATTCGGGATTGGATATGCGTGTTGCGGATCTTGATTACTACTGGTTACAGGAACGCGGCAGCCTGTGTCAACCAACATACATGATAGTTGACCGTTCTCAATGAACACGAGCTAGATAAGGTCGCGGAAGCGGCCTTCGTCGAGGACAATTGAAACGCCGATAACATTACTGGCCTTAAACAAAGAAAATTATAAAATTATAGTTTTCTTGCTTTTAGTGCTAAAAGTAAAGGAATCGTTTACGCAAATAAAAATAAAGGCTATTTTTTTCTACACGAATTAAAATATCACTTAATTTGTATTTAGATCTTGATTTTGCAATTTCTGCTTTGTATTTTGTGGCTGTGGCTGTGGCTGTGGCTGTGGCTGTGGCTGTGGCTGTGGCTGTGGCTGTGGCTGTGGCTGTGGCTGTGGCTGTGGCTGTGGCTGTGCTTTTACCTCTTCTTCTAATTTATTACTCGGTGACATATTATTATCTAAGCAAAACAACCCCAATACCACTATTGCAATAACAGCATTAAAACTATTCCAAATAATTGAAAATCTTTTCCGTCGGGACTCTATGTATGCAGTGTCATCTGCTTTTAATTTTTCTGTATTAATTATGTTATTTAAATCGTCTTCATTAAGAAGATCTTTATATCTGTTTTTGATTGTGTCATAACGGCTGAGTAATCTATCTTTTTCTTCCAATACTTCTTTATTTGTAAAATACCAATAGACAACAGAGAATAAAATAAACACCAGAGTTACAACTAGAGTTTCTAAGGTTACAGTTCCTCTATAACTATTAGATGTGATTATCTTAATGAGAAATACCGAAATAAAGAATGTTATAATACTCCAAAAACTAGTTTTGAAGGTGGAAAACATGTTTTTAGTAATGTCAGATGCTTTGTCTGATTGCCCAACGAGAAACTCAGAGATTTTATTTTTTATTTCAATGTATTGCTTTACATTATCCTTAAGGTATATGTCATAGCCCGATTCTATGGACTTTAATGTGCCATGATTTATCGATGTCATACTCTTATCCACCATATGAATGGATATTATATTTCGAGCAAGACCAATTTTATCTATGAAGTTGCCGCTATTATAGACCCACTTGTAAATATCGAAAAGCTCACTTGTACTGTTATTGCTCATGTCTTTTATTGCAATAACTTCACTGATTAGTCTATAACCTTTGAATTTATAATCAATATATAAATCATTACTATCATTCTCAACTGAAATTTCAGATGTATCAGCGAGATAAACAATGAGAAAAGTTGTTAATAGAGAATCAAATGTGTTTTTTATATCAGAATGACAAGACCCTGAAGGGGACAGGAAAAAATCATCGGGAATGAATTTATATTGTGAATCATTTATAAAATGGCAGCTTTTATTTCTTTTTGAGATGATGGAATCCCGGGCTATGCTGAGAGTATTAGAACCAACCAAATCTTTTTGGCTAACAAATTTGATTGTTTCACTACCAAAGGAGTTAATGTCGTCCCAGACATTAAAAAGCAACTCCTTATGTAGATCAAAGCAGTTAAGATATGTCAGAATACTGGATACATTCGCCCCAAAGACATTTTTGATGAAATTATCAAAGTTAAATATATGTATTTTATTGTCTTTATCTAAGGCGATTTTTTTATCAATAGAAATGCAAATAATAATGGTATCATCAGTTTCTGAAAATTGAATAGCATTGTCAATTTTATCTTTAACTTGTTGAAGATCACTACAATATTCTGGGGAAATAAGAAGGGTGAATGAATCACAAGTCTGAAACTTAAAGTCAATTTCAATATCTAGATTGTTAGCTATGACTTCATTTGTTAATTCTTCCACCCGTTGAGAATAATCTTGATGGATAGTAGTGTCTAAAATACGATATTCAGCCTTAAATAAATGAAAGTTGTCGCAAGAAGAAACTTCTTGCGATGGCATGAATAAATCGGCTATTTTAGATACTATATTCATACGTTATCTTCTTTTCCTGCACTAAATTCTTCGTAACCAGTATCTGAGTAGATTTTCAGATATTTACCTAACGCATCTGATTCGGGAACAATTTTTTTACGGAAATCAGCAACTTCCCCGTTGATTCTTAATTCAATGTTGTCCGACAAAGCTATTGTTTTCTTTATTCTAGCACGAATTACATTTGGTTCTAATTGAAATTGCCTATCAAATTTCGAGTTTTTATGATCTGGTAATGCTTTAAATTTCTCGATTATTTGGTCGAAACGTTCATCAATAGCAGGGCTTTCTGGCTTATGTGAACGTACTTTCTCTACTAATTCATCGTATGCAAATTGCTCATTGTTTCTAAAGTAAGCAATAATGTCATTACGCATATACCAATAATCCACGGAAGAGTGCTTTTCTACTTCCCTTTTAAGAAAGTTTTCAATTGAACCAAACGCATTTTTTGTATTAAGTTCCGAACTTTGAAGTTCTATAGTACTAAGGAAGTTTTTCCACCAATATTCACTAATTGAAGCTCCACTATCCGATATAAGAATCTCTTCAACATCATATGTGTTGCTGAAGCTAACTAAACATGATTTTTGGAGCCTTTGACGATTAAGAGGAAGTCCTTTTTTGATTTTTGACTCTATCTCATCAAAAAAATCGCTATGTTCAATTTTAAGTATTACGAAATTGAAATTATTGTCACGAGAAAGTAATAAAATTAATAAGGCTCCTTTTTTAATTTTTTTCTTCATAGCCTTAATTTTATCTTGAGCATCTATTTCCACGGACAAAAGTTTTTCAGCAATTCCAAGTGTTCTCTTGTCCCACTCGTTTTGATCATTAACAAGCACGTTAAGATGAGCAGGGACAAATTCTTCTATTGCTCTGAATTTAAAGGATTTGCTGCGAGTATTTTCCAGTAACTCATCTAACAATTGGCCGCAATACTTCTGAAAATCGCCCTCACCGTGTTCAAGGTCTACCCTACTTGCTTCTGCCTGTTCTACGGATATGTTAAACATTGCGTGTGATATAACTTTAAGTTCACTCATTGCTGATAAGTCCTTATAAGAAATCAAATCACAGCACTGGTTATTCATACAGTATATTCCGAATGAATCTATCTACCAGCACCTTTACAAAAAATTAGAAGAGGTTGTCACTAACATAAACACTGCCGACTGCGATACATCTAATTAAACATGAAAAATTCTCTATAAGCCAGACAGTTAGCTCGATTTGTCTATGCGTAAATGGATATTATTTCATTGGAAATAGTAACTTATTGTTATTGATGTGCAGTATTCCTAGTACATCATATGTATACCTCAAGCAGACCTGCACAGATCTTCATTCAAAGTGGTTCATTAAATGAATTTTACAACCTAAAACAGACTGTGTATAATGAACCATATAAAACAGACTGAGGGTGAGTATCATGCGTGTATGGGCATATCTAAGAGCATCGACGAAAGAGCAAGATGCAGATAGGGCTTTGAAAGAGTTGGAGGCATTTGCTCATTCACATGATCTGAAAATATCAAAGTACTTTAAGGAAAATGAATCAGGTGCAAGCCTACAGCGGCCTCAATTATTTTTACTCTTAGATATCGCGGAACGTGGCGATATTCTGCTCTGTGAGCAAATAGATCGTATAAGCCGACTTACCGCAGAGGACTGGAAAACCTTACGAGGACTCATCGAATCTAAAGGGATCAGGGTTGTATCGTTAGATTTGCCTACGAGCCATCAGCTTTTACATGTTCAGGATGAGTTCACCGCTCGTATGTTTGAAGCAATGAATTCTATGATGCTCGATATGCTGGCGGCAATCAGTCGCAAGGACTACGAAGATCGCCGCAGACGACAAAAGCAGGGTATTGAAAAGGCCAAGAGAGAGAAAAAATATCGTGGTCGCCCAGTTGATGAGAGCCTGCATCATAAAGTACAAGAATTACTGTCTGACGGTAAAAGCTGGAGCAAAATTCAGGCTTTGATCGGTTGTTCAAGGGCTACTATCGCAAAGGTGGCTAAAAACTCATCTCTTACAGCAGAATAGTGGGTAACAAAGGGCAGAGTAGGCCAGCACTGCCAGATTGTTAACGAATATAGCGGTATAGGGTTAAGGAAGGGTACTTACAGTTTCGTAGTGAAAGAATCCTTTCGATATCTATCCACGTTTTGTGATTAAAATCAATTTAAACACAATATGTAGTATTGAGTGGTTGGTTTTGTCGCTATATGCTGATGTTTCCATGGAAATAGAGGGTTCGATAATGGGTAAAGATCAGCATGTTGTTCCTCATGATGGAGGTTGGGCCGTTAAGGGGGCAGGAAACAGTAAAGCGACCTCCGTTCACTCAACAAAGCAATCTGCGGTGGACGCTGCAAGAGGGATTGCTACAAACCAAAAAAGTGAGCTTGTGATCCATAACAAGGATGGCAGGATCGCAAAAAAAGATTCGCATGGTAACGATCCTTGTCCACCAAAGGATAAGAAGTAATTGAATAAGGGGCTTGTCGCCCCTTTTTTATGTACATCGGGTAGGCACTTCCGACACTATAAATTTCGAAAAGTGCATATCATGTCCCCAACCATGACGGCACGTTACCTTGCAAGATTTTGTGCTGGACGGTACTATCGAGAGTGGTACAGTACTGTTGTAGTACTACCACTATAATCAATTGATTAACCAGCACAATTTAGTACTAACGGCACCTGGCAGGGCCCCCACCCAATTCAGCTCTCCGCAATAACGTTCTCCTCTCTCAACAATACCACGACATCTTTCATCGCCTCTGAGTCGCGGCAAAGCCGTTAAATGATTTTGCGTAAGCGATGCGTATTTTGCTGCCCGGCAAGCGTCTGCCACATCGGCTGTAATGATTCGAAGGCATTACGCAATGTTTCATCCGGCAGCGTAAAAGGCAGACGCAGGTTGCGTTCAAACGCGCCCGCCAGCCCGAAGCGCGTGCCTGTGCCCAGATGAATTCCCACGCCTTCCGCCTGGGCGGCAAACTGCGTCGCCAGCATTTCGGGCAGCTCAACCCAGAAAGAGAGTCCGCCTTCAGGCTGGGTAAAGCGCCACTCCGGAAAATAGTTTTGCATGAGTGCGGCGCACATGTCGCGACGTTGCGCCAGCATCGCTCTTCTGGCAGGCATTAATTGGTCACTGTTTTCCAGTAACCACAGCGCCGCTAATTGTTCCAGCAGGGGGGAGCCGAGATCGAGCGTATCGCGCGCCTGAATCAGCGACGCGAGCGTGCGTGTTGAGGCCCGAACCCACCCTAAACGTAAACCACCCCAGAAACTTTTCCCGGCAGAGCCGATGGTAATCACCGGGGCATCGGCATTGAAAGCGGCCAGCGGCGGGGGAGGCGGGGCGTTGTACCATAAATCGACCATCGTTTCGTCTACCACCAGCGTGGTGCGCGTGCGAGCGCTAAGGTCGGCAACAATCTGCCGTGTGGCGTGGTCCATACAGCGACCGGTGGGATTATGAAAATCAGGCATCAGCCATGCCAGACGCGGCGCGGTCTGCGCGATGATGGCCGCCAGCCCGTCGGTATCCCAGCCCTGCGTGGGCAATGATAAACCCACGGGGCGGCAGGATGCGCCCTGAATCGCGGCAATCGCTAACGGATAAGTAGGATTCTCAACCACCACGCGATCGCCCGGCCCGGTCATTGCACGTAACACCAGCGCCAGCCCGCTGAGCGCGCCGTTCACCAGCATAATCTCGTCCGCTTTTGTCGGCAGGCCGCGTGCGCAGTAACGATGCGCAATGGCTTCCCGCAGTACCCTTAATCCATGCTGGTCGTAGCCCGTGTGGTGCAGATAGCCTGGCAGCATGGTTAATGCATGGCTGTAGGCCTGATGAATTTCAGCGCCCGCACTCAGCGCGGCGGTAGAAAGATCCAGCGCCTCAGGTGCCGACATGCGGGTCGGAATCTCTCGGCGGCCTTCCGGTAACATTACCCACGAGCCGCTACCGTGGCGACTTTGTAGATACCCTTCATCCCGCAGCTGCGCCAGTGCGCTGGCGATAGTGGTACGACTGACGCCTAACACCGTGGCAAATTCACGTTCGCCGGGCAAACGGCTCTCCAGCGGTAATCGCCCATCAAGGATCAGCAAACGCAGCGCCTGAGCCAGCTGCCGCCAGAGCGGAGTGCGTGAGTTTGTCTCCTGCCAGTGGCCCAGCAGGCGTACCAAAGAGTGTGATGCCGAGCGTCGTGGTGTCATATGCAGTCCACTTTTTATAAACTGGTCATTAATCATAAGTCCATTTTCACCGATGATGAAGTCCTGAACGCTTATTTTGAGGTGCATCATGCTCCGTCGACTTATCCAGCTTTATATCGGTTTGGCTCTTTACGGTGTCTCCACGGCGATGTTTGTTCGTGCGGATCTGGGGGCGGATCCATGGAACGTATTTCATCTCGGCGTCGCCAGCCTGCTGTCGATGAATATTGGTCTGGTGATTATCGCCACCGGCGTCCTGGTGCTGCTGTTCTGGATCCCCCTGCGCCAGCGTCCGGGGTTGGGTACGGTCAGTAACGTGATTGTGCTGGGGCTGACCGCCGATGCGACGCTGGCTATTCTGCCGCCGCTGGAATCTCTGGTGGCGCGTAGCGCGCTGCTGGCTGCGGCAATTGTGGTGAATGCGCTGGCAACGGGGATGTATATCGGCGCGGGCTTCGGCGCGGGGCCGCGCGATGGCCTGATGACCGGGCTGCACGCGCGTACCGGCTGGTCGGTACGGATGATTCGCACCACGATTGAACTGTCAGTGCTGGTGATTGGCGTGCTGCTGGGCGGAACGTTTGGCGTGGGCACCGTGCTGTATGCCCTGGCGATCGGCCCCTTAATTCAGCTCTGCCTGCCGTGGTTTCGTCAACCCACCGGCACGCGTAGTGCGGCCGTCATTTCCTGAGCGCAGAGTTGCGGGTGCGCTACGCGTTTAGCGGGTAGCAGAACTAAACTTATCAACAGACGCGGCCAGGTTTTCTGGCTGTGCTGTCACTTCGGAGGTTTATCTGATGAAGTATGTTGATGGTTTCGTTGTGGCTGTTCCCGCGGAAAATAAGGAGGCGTACCGCGAGATGGCCGCAAAAGCAGCGCCGCTGTTTAAAGAGTTCGGCGCAACCCGCATTGTCGAATGCTGGGCGGATGATGTGCCTAACGGCAATCTGACCGATTTTCGCATGGCGGTGCAGGCAGAAGAGCACGAAGAGGTGGTCTTCAGCTGGATTGAATACCCTTCTAAAGATGCTCGCGATGCGGCAAATGAGAAAATGATGAACGACCCGCGCATGAAGGCGCTGGGGGAGTCGATGCCGTTTGACGGACGCCGCATGATCTACGGTGGTTTCCTGCCCATCGTCGACGAGTAGCCAGGCTGGCTGTGCGGCGTGCCGCCAGCCAGACGCATGTCAGGAGACTTTGGTAAACAAGCGGTGGCGGTCAATCACCTCACCGTCACCGCGAAAAATCCCGCCGCCCGTATAATGCAGCGTTTGCGGCCATTCAGGCTCGGGCTTCACGCGTGCGGCGACCACTTCAAAAATAAAGAAATTGTAGCGCTCGACCAGCGCGTCATCATACAAACGACACTCAAAGCTGGCGTGACATTCTGCAATACCCGGCGCAGCAACCAGCTCGCTTTTTTCTGCCGTAAGATCAAAATGGGCGAACTTATCGGTGCTGTCGCCGCGACAATTGCCGATGCCGGAGACGATATCCACCATGCTGGCATCGGGCAGATTAATCACACATTCGCCGCTCTGGTGGATTAAGGCATAGCTGACGTTGCCGGCGGAAATCATCAACCCCACCAGCGAGGGAGAAAACTCAAGTATGGTGTGCCAGCCCAACGTCATAATGTTGTTTTTGCCCTGCCAGTGGCTGCTGACCAGCACCACCGGGCCGGGCTCCAGCCAGTGACGCACATCTTCCAGAGGCCAGTGTTGCTTGTTCATTGCGCTCTCCTTCTCGTTGGCTTTACCGTAAGCATAGCCCTTAGTGCGAGCGCAAATTCTCCTCGGCCCAGATAATAAAATCAGTTTTTGGCAGCGCTTTGCTGTACAGCCAGCCCTGACCGTAATGCACGCCGTGCTGATATAACCACTCCTGCTGGCAGGCATTTTCGATCCCTTCGGCCACCACATCCAGTTTCAGGCTTTTCGCCATTTCGATGATATGCGGCGTCACCTGCTGGTATTCCAGCGCATCCACAAACGATTTATCGATTTTCAGGGTATCGACTTCCAGATCCTGCAGATAACGCAAACTGGAATACCCGGTGCCAAAATCATCGATGTAAATCGCATGCCCCGCTTTGCGATAACTTGCGATGGCAGGCAGCGTGGTGGTTGGGTCGGCAAAACCACGCTCGGTCAATTCCAGGGCGATTTGCGAGGGCAATACCTTGCTGTGATTAAGCTGCTCTTTTAATAACGCAGGAAGCGTGGCAGAACGAAGATCCTCAACTGAAAGATTGATGGAGATGTGGAGATCCGGATGAACATGAAGCCATTTCCCCAGGTCGTGGAATACGTTTTTTACCACCGTTTCTGTGAGTCGGGTGATAAGCCCGGTTTGCTCAGCGAGCGGAATAAAAATTTCCGGGGACAAATAGCTGCCATCGGCTTGCTGCCAGCGTGCCAGCGCTTCAGCGCCAACAATTCGCCCGCTTTTTAGCGAAACAATCGGCTGATAGTGAACGGTGATGGCCGATTCATTTAAGGCGTCGAGCATACGGTGGTGGGGGGACTGCAGGCGCCGTAACAGACGCATAATAAACCAGGCGGCTAACAAACTGATTAAGATGCCAATCGGTAACCAGATAAGCAATTGATGATGCCAGCTGGCGACTTTAGGTTGTACCGGCGACCAGGTGACCACCGCCAGATCAAGCTCGGGATAATGTCGAACGGTGTAGATAGTGTGATTGACCGTCAGGGTTTCCAGCCCCTCTTTTTGCATGCGTTTGAACACCGCAATATCAATCGGCTGGCTGCTTGCCAGCACGCGGTCTCTCACCGTGCCCAGAAGCGCAGACTGAATATTGCTGAGCTCAGAGGGAATCACGTCGATAAAGGAAAGCGGGTCGATAATCACCATATGCTGCTTGCTGGCGACAGCAATCATATGATGGTCAAGGCCAAGATCGTTCTTCGCGGTAAACCAGGTTCGGTAGCCATCGGGTGTCACGCGATCGGGTTCCGGATAGGTGATGGGGGCGCTTTGCACCTCCAGCGAGGAGCAAATCGGCGTTGAGCCCTCAAGATAAAGCACTTCCTGAACATAGCGCCAGGAGTAGGAGAGGCGGCGCATTTCAAGCAGTTGCTGCGGGCTACAGCCCGGATTTTTGGAGGCGTCAATCTGGACAAGCGCGGCTTTCGCTTGATCCAGCACCTGCAGCGTGCGCGCCATCACGCGCGAAGCGTAGAGTTCCTGTTCATCCCTGAACTGGGCGTCCGCTTCTTGATGAGCCAGCCAGATGCTCAGTAAAATCGGCAAAAAAATTGCCAAAATGAGCACGCCCGTCACCAGACCCACCAGATGTCGTGTTGTCACAGCGTTGTCCTTAATGTGGCAAAGTACGACAAGTATATCCCATTAAAATAATAAGCTTATTAAACAATAGGGTTATTCTGAGATTGACTGCGCAAATTATCGCCGATGCGCCAGCGCGCGCACCAGGCGATCGCCGGTCATCTGCACGCCCTGCACCATAATGACCAGCGTCACGACCGTCGCGACCATGATTTGATCGTTAAAACGCTGATAACCGTAACGAATGGCTAAATCGCCCAAGCCGCCGCCGCCAATCACGCCCGCCATCGATGAAAAACCAATGAGCATCACCACTGTTAAGGTGATCCCCGCCAGCAGGGCCGGCAGCGCTTCCGGTAGCAGCGCTTTGCTGATCACGTGCCAGGTGTTGCCGCCCATTGAGAGCACTGCCTCAATTCGCCCGGAATCCACTTCATCGAGCGCATTTTCAGTGAGCCGCGCGAAGAAAGGAAAGGCGCCAATGGTAATGGGAACAATGGCCGCCGTGCTGCCGAGCGTTGTGCCGATCAATAACCGGGTGAACGGGATCAGTGCAATCAGTAGCACAATGAACGGTAGCGAACGTCCGGTGTTGACCAGGGCACCCAGCAGCGCATTTAAACGCGGCATTGGTACCAGCCCGTGGCGGCGGGAAATAAACAGCAGCACGCCCAATGGCAGGCCGATAAGTACTGTCAACAGTGCCGCCAGCCCCACCATATACAGCGTCTCCAGCGTGCCGTTCAGGAGAATAGGCCAAAGATCGTCCCAGCTCATGCGACCACGCATAAAGGCCTCCCGTTGATACCGTGACGCGCCAGAAAGCGACGTTCTTCATCGGCATCGCCTAACAGCATTTCACGCAGGCGCGACCAGGGGGAGACCAGCAGGTCGGCAATTTTTCCGCTCTCCTGCAATTCACCGTTTTCCAGCAATGCGGCGTGGTCGCAGAGGTTTTTCACCACTTCCAGTTGATGGGTGATGAGGACAATCGTCAGCCCAAGCTGACGATTGATGGTGTCGAGCAGCGTTAACACCGAGGCGGTGGTGTCGGCGTCCAGCGCGCTGGTGGCTTCGTCGCATAGCAGCACGTCCGGTTTCGCCGCCAGGGCGCGGGCAATACCGACGCGTTGCTTCTGGCCGCCAGAAAGCTGGGAGGGAAACGCCTGCGCTTTATCTGCCAGTCCGACTAAAAACAGCAGTTCTTCAATTCGCTGCTGACGTTCCGTTTTCGCCACGCCCGCGATTTCCAGCGGAACCGCGATGTTGTCCGCCACCGTACGCGCATGGAGCAGATTAAAGTGTTGAAAAATCATGCCCGTGCGCAGGCGGTGCGCCCGAAGTTGGGTTTTATTGAACAGAGTGATGTCGTCATCGTTGAACAGAATGCGGCCCGCCGTGGGCCGTTCCAGTAAATTCAGACAACGAATCAGCGTGCTTTTCCCCGCACCACTCCGCCCGAGAATACCGTAAATTGCCCCTTTCGGGACGTGAAGCGAGACGTTGTTGAGCGCCGGTCGGCCTGTTCCGGCGTACTGTTTACTCAGCCCGTCGAGCGTGATCATGACTGGGGCGCACTGACCGGGATCACCGAACCGTTGTAGTGCTGGCGGATAAATTCCGCAACCTGAGGTGAGGTCAGATCTTTCGCCAGTTCTTTGATGCGCGGATCGTTGGCGAGCTGCGGGTTCGTCACCAGAATATTGGCATACGGATTGTGGGCCGCGCTTTCCAGCCCCAGCGCATCTTTTGCGGGCGTTAATCCGGCTTCGAGCGCGTAGTTGCCGTTAATCACAGCCAGATCTACATCGTCCAGCGACCGCGGGATCTGCGGCGATTCGATCTCCAGGATCTTCACATTATGGGGATTTTCGACAATATCGTTCGGCGTCGCGAGCGTACTCGCCGGATCGTTGAATTTGCCGTCGAGTTTAATCAGCCCTTTGCTTTGCAGCAGGAACAGCGCGCGGCTTAAATTTGTGGTGTTATTCGGCACGGCGATGGTCGCGCCTTCGGGCAGTGATTTCAGATCTTTATGCTTGTGAGAATAAATGCCAAGCGGTTCTATGTGCACCGTTGCCGCCACGGCGAAGGTTTTTCCTAATGCTTTTTCCTGGTCCTTCAGATAAGGCACGTGCTGGAAGTAGTTTGCATCCACATCACCATTTGCCAGCAGTTCGTTAGCGTTGACTCCGCTGGTAAGTTCCACCACCTGCAGGTCGAGTGACGGATCCTGTTTTTTTATAAAGTTGAGAATTTCCGCGTGCGGAACCGGGTCTGCGGCGATGCGCAGCGGTGCCGCGTAAGCGCTCCAGGCCAGAGAAAGAGAGAGCGCGATACCTGCCAGTTTGAATGCAGCATTTTTCATGGTGTGATTCCTTTATTATTGTTTTCAGGCGATAAGTTGTTCGCTGCGAGCGCGAAGCACATCGGAATAGTGACGTTCCGCGACGTCCGGATGCGAACGCAGGCGACCTTTTAAGTAATTCCAGCCCACGTCGCGCAGAAGCGGATTGTGCGGGTCGCTTTGCGGCCCGTGCGCTTCTCGCGCCAGTGCTTCCGGCAAATCGTAGACGGGGACGACCGCATCCAGTTGGGCTCCGAGGAAGAAGGCGATCGACAGGCGTTCCTGATGGGCGGGGGGCGAAACCACGCGGTGCACGGTCGCGCGCAGATACCCATTGGTCGCCAGTTCAAGTAATTCGCCGATGTTGACGACAAAACTGCCCGGCAGCGGGGCGGCATCGATCCACTCACCTTCACGTATCTCGACCTGTAACCCTTTTTGTTGATCCTGCAACAGGAAACTGAGGAAGCCGGAATCTTTGTGCGCCCCTACGCCCTGGGTGCTGCTTTGTGTTTCCTGCTGGCCCGGATAGCGAATCAGCTTGATATGTTCGTTAGGTTTGTCGCCATACAACGTATCAAAGGCATGGGCAGGCAGTTGCAGCGCTTGCGCGAATGCGCGCAGCAGCGTCATTGCCATCTCCGTCATCGCACGTTGCCACGCCAGAAGTACCGGCTTCAGCGTCGGCAGCGCCTGAGGCCACAGATTGGGCCCCTGTAAGCGCAGCCAGCGCGGATCGTCTTCCTTCAGATGTAGCGCCTGACGCTCCGCGCCAATATCAAACTGCTCGCGCCAGTCGGGTTGGCCGCGTGTCAGTTCGGCTGCGCTGCGGTTGTAACCGCGAAAATGCGGGGAGTGCACCATCGCCACCTGCTGTTTTTGCGCGTCGGGTAGGGCAAAGAAACGTCGGGCCTGATGCTGGAGCTGCTGCGAAAGGGTTTCATCAACGCCGTGATGTGTCAGGTAAAAGAACCCTACGTCGCGTGCGGCATGACGCAGTTGTTCAAGAAAAGCATCGCGTTCAGCGGCAGAGTGATAGTGCGCCAGATTGAGAACGGGCAGTGTCGTCAGGCTCATTGTTATCTCCGGAGTGCTGGGGGAAAAGGGCATTTTTATGAGTGAAGGGATAACAACAACAACGCATGATGATCGCTCCTGATGAGATGAGATAGCGCCAGCGTGCCTGATTCGCTGACGCGTCACCAATAACGATATTTTCTATTTTATGCCGCTGCGGGGTGCTGAGCTTTTGCGAAAAAGTGATAAGGGAATAGCCATGGAAAGCGCAGGGTTGATCGCGACGCATTAATGCCTTAGCATATTGTTATGTTATAACATATGTGTTGAGGGCGTTATGAAAACCAATATCCATCCGCATTATCGTACCGTGGTCTTCCACGACACCAGCGCCAACGAGTATTTTAAAGTCGGTTCGACTATCAAGACCGATCGCGAAATTGAGCTTGAAGGAGAGACCTATCCCTATGTCACTCTGGAGGTTTCTGCGAAGTCGCATCCGTTCTATACCGGAAAACAAAAGTCGTTTTCCAGCGAAGGCAGCGCCGCGAAATTCCGTCAGCGCTTCGGTCGTTTTCTTGATGTGAGAGGCCAGTAATGCAGGTTCTGAATTCATTACGCAGTGCAAAACAACGCCACCCGGACTGCCAGATTGTGAAGCGCAAAGGGCGGCTATATGTCATTTGCAAAACCAATCCGCGTTTTAAAGCGGTGCAGGGTCGTAAAAAAAGACGTTAATCTTTTCCATTATTGCGCCACTGTTCCAGGGTTTTTCGCTGCTTGCCGTCGGCATCGAAGTTGTCGGCGGCAAGCCAGTGACGAAACGCCGTATCAAGCGCAGGCCATTCGCTATCCAGAATCGAAAACCAGTCCGTATCGCGGTTATGCCCCTTAATCACCAGCGCCTGACGAAAGCGCCCCTCAAACTGAAAGCCTAAACGCAATGCAGCATTGCGCGACGGTTCATTCAGGCTATTGCATTTCCATTCGTAGCGACGGTACCCGAGCGTATCAAATGCGTAGCGCATCAGTAGCCACTGGGCTTCCGTCGACATCGGGGTGCGGCTAAGTAGCGGCGAAAAGTGCACGTGCCCAACCTCCACCACGCCATTATTGGCATCAATGCGCATCAGCGACAGTGAGCCCACCGGCTTATCGGTATTTTTATCAATCACCGCAAAATGGATGGGATCGCTGAGGTTTTCCACGCTGGCAACCCACTGGCGAAAATCGTCTACACTGCTGTCCGGCTCACGCAGGAGCCACGTCCAGCTGCGCGTATCAGCGGCAAGCTGGTGGGCGGCGAACAGCGTGTCAGCGTGATGAACGGCCAGGGGCTCCAGACGACACCAGGCGCCGTCAAGCACCACTCGTTCCGGATGAGGACGCGGTTGCCAGTCGGGTAACGCATCGCCAATGGGTTGATTAAACTGATTAAGCTGACTCATAACCTCTCCTTGCTGTAAGTGGACGAGTTGAGAGTAGAGACTTACTGGTTCCATAAAAAGTGCCAGATGTGTATCTTCTTATGGTGCCACGAGGAGCCCTGATGAATATTCCAGATGATCCCTTTTTTACTTTCCTGCAACGCGCGCTGGCTATGCGCGGCCCGCAGACGCTGCAGCGCGGCCTTTACAACGCGCTAAGAGACGCCATTTTGCAGGGGCAACTACAGGCAAACTGCCGTCTTCCCGGTTCGCGCATCATGGCGCAGCGCCTGGCGATTTCCCGTAATACGGTCAACAGCGCGCTGGAGCAGCTGGCGCTGGAAGGCTATTTGCTGCGCGACAGGCAGGGCACGCGCGTGACGTCACTCCCCAAAACGCAGGCGACAGCTTCATCGCCTGCGTTACCCGCCTCCGTGGCCGGGCGGTTTCGCCAGCTCCCGCCCGCGACGCCGCGTGAGTCGCCACCGATGCTCTTTACGCCGGGAACGCCCGCCATTAACTATTTTCCCTTACCGCTGTGGCGGCGGTTGCTCGATCGTACCTTACGGGAGGAGGGAAGTTTGCTGCTGGGCTACGGTGATTCTGCCGGAGAAGCGTCGCTTCGCGAGGCGATTGCCCGTCACCTCGCGCTTTCACGGGGGATCCACTGCGATGCCAGCCAGGTGATTATCACCGAAGGTGCGCTGGAGGGGGTGAATTTTTGTACCCAGTTGTTGAGCGAGCCGGGGCAACTGGCCTGGGTGGAAGAGCCGGGTTACTTTGGCGCAAAAAGCGCCTTTCTGGCGGCGGGGTTACAGCTTGAGGGAATTCCTGTCGACGATGAAGGTATGCAGTTTGCGCAGGCCGCGTCGACGCCACGTCTTATTTTCACCTCTCCGTCGCATCAATATCCCACGGGGAGCGTGCTGAGTGCGGCGCGGCGTCTGGCGCTGCTGGAGTTTGCGCATCGCGCCGGTGCGTGGATCATTGAGGACGATTACGACAGTGAGTTTCGCTACAGCGGTGAGCCTATCCCGGCGATGCGCGGAATGGTAAGCGATGCGCCGGTCGTTTATTTGGGCACCTTCAGTAAAACGCTGTTTCCGTCGCTGCGGTTAGGTTTTATGGTGCTACCGCCTGCGCTGGTTGCCGCCGCACAACCGGCCATTCGCGCCTTGCTGCGCGGTGGGCATCGCGCCGAGCAACGCACGCTGGCGACGTTTATTGAGGAGGGACATTATGCGCGGCATCTGGCGGCGATGCGACGGCTTTATCGTAAACGGCAATCACAGCTACGCGAGGCACTGGCACAGGCGTTGCTGGTTCCGCATCAGGTATTGGCCGGGGAGGGAGGGCTGCACCTGACGGTGCTTATCGACGGGATTGATGATGTGGCGGTGGTAAAACTTGCCCGCCAGCAGCAGATGTCACCGGCGGCGCTCAGTCAGTTTTATCTGGATGTGCAGCATCAGCGTTCTGGACTGGTGCTGGGATATGGCAATACGTCCGCATCGCGCTTTATTCCAGCGATACGGACGCTACAGCGGATTATTGCGTCGTTTCCGCGCGGGTTAGAGTGAAAACATCGTAGAATGAGAGTTCACCTTTTCTGGCGACCATCTTTTCCAGCTGCGCGCGGGCCTGCGCGCTGACGCGCGGCGAATTCTTAATGGCTTGAATTAACTCGTCCGGCACGAAGCGCGTGTTGTACCACTCGCCGTTATAGCAGACGCGGAAATCCAGCACGTCGATATCTTCGTAGTGATAACGCGGATACACGTCAAAGAAGAAAAACGCATTCAGCAGGGCAAACAGTACCCACAGCAGCCAGACGGAATCTTCCAGTGTTTCAGAGCGCATCATGACAATCAGCGTGGCGAAAAAGGCCGCGTACATCGCCAGGAACAGACCCGGGTGGTTGCGGATAAAACTGATGCTAAAGCGCGGCCTGTTGTCGCGCTTTTCACGAACATTCAGCTCATCGATGGTTTGCGTAAGTAATCGCTGGATTTCTGTCATAATAGGGCTCTGCAACTCAGGGCGGATTCCCCTATTCTATGTTGCATTAACCGATGCAAAAAGTAACAGATTGGTTGCGAAAAAGCATAACAGTCGCATTAGCTCAGCATTTTAAGAATGCGGGCCGGATTGCCGCCCACGACCGCGTTATCAGGGACATCCTTCACCACGACCGCCCCGGATGCGACGACAACGTTATTCCCGAGGGTTACGCCTGGGTTTATCACCGCGCGTCCGCCGATCCAGACATTATTTCCGATAACCACCGGTTTACCATATTCATAGCCGCTGTTGCGCTCGGTCGCATCCAGAGGATGGGTCGCCGTATAAATATGGACTCCTGGCGCGAGCATACAATTATCACCGATGGTAATAGGGCAAACGTCCAGCATTACGCAATCAAAATTGGCGTAGAAATTGGCGCCCAGCGTAATGTTATAGCCGTAGTCGCAGCGGAAATTGGGCTCAATATACGCATCGTGACTTTTATCGAAGAGTTCAGCCAGCAACTGATGGCGTAATGCTTTTTCGTCGGGCGACGAATGGTTGTAGCGGTGCAATAACTGTTTAGCGCGCAGGCTATCGGCTCTGAGCGTTGCATCAGCCGGGCGATAGAGTTCGCCGGCGATCATTTTACGTTTCTCTTCACTCATTGTGACACTCCTCGTCAGTTAAGAGTGTTCACCATAAGAGGCGCAGATATAATTGGGAACGTTCCCTGTTTATCAATGTGAAGTTAATCACAAACTTACCAGGGTAAGCGGAACGTTACGATCGTGAGTTAACTTGACTGACGCCTGTAGCGATTGCAGAAAATAGTGATTAGCGAATAAATTTCCAGACAGTGGACGGGATCTTGTCGTACAGCTTATTCATCGTCAATTCTGCCAGACGATGATCGGCTGCTGAGTAAAATACCGCCAGTTCATTGTCAGAAAGTTCATATTTATTTTTTTCAATAACGCGTTCCAGCGTATCAATTGACTGGCAACGGCGCAGTCGCATCAAATAATCCGTTTTAGTTAATGGTTTCTCAGACATAATTCACCCACGTGATTGTAATTATCTTAACAAGAGAGACTAACAGGGTTAGCCCGGCTGGCATTGACGAAACAGCGGAAGAGTTTGTTCCCTGACTTGCGCCATTTTTGCAAGTCTTCACTATTTATGCCGTAGTTACTGAACAACATGAAAGTATCATCCAGATATTCGTCAATTTGTGCAATCAATTTATTATCTTCGTTGTACTTAATTTTATAATTAAGCGCAAAGGTTGCGATATGCTCGATCAGCTCATTAAGTTGAAGGTTGATAGCCGAGGTGGGATCGTTAACCCAACCGTGGTTACTCTCTTCAAGATTGGCGAGGCAGTCGTGATAGAGCGTTTCGCAGAGGAATCTGAGTTGCGCGATATCATGCCTTTTTGGCGAGTATTCGTCCATAACACATCCCCTTATTCGTGAGTAAACGACGAGAACAATCAGTGTGTGGGATGGGGTAACTACTGGCTAACCTGGCGCAGACGCACAGTCCTTATGCACTAACTATAATCTACTCTGAAAGAGATTTCACCGAGCTATTACGAAAAATTACAATTAAGTCTCTTTTTCTTTATTCCCCGATTATGAAATGCGGCTTAGATTAAGATTTTTCAATGTATTGCCAGAAAACAAAATTTGATTCATTAGAATTCATTCACTTACCCTTTATCCACACAATTCATACGGCGTGCAATTGCCTGGATTTTCAGCAGGTGTAAGACCATTCGCAACGAAGATACAGAGAAAACATCTTTCACTTCGGAGTTTTCCTAAACTTTTAAACGTTGGGATCTTCACGGCGATGAATCATCACTATTAAAGATAACACGCTTTTTTAATTATAAAATTTTATTACTGCATTTTAAAAACGTTTATAGCGATAAGTGCGATTATAAAAAACCATAAAAAAGGGCCGCTCGCGCGACCCTTTGTCATCGTCAGTAAGAGTTAGTGACGTTCAACCGGATGGCTGTGTTCAGTTTCTTCAACTTTGCGGCCAAAGCGGCGGCGAACCACCACGAAGAATACCGGAACGAAGAAGATAGCCAGAACCGTTGCCGTGACCATCCCGCCCATTACGCCGGTACCTACCGCGTTCTGTGCGCCGGAGCCTGCGCCGGTACTGATAACCAGCGGCATAACCCCGAGGATGAACGCCAGCGACGTCATCAGGATTGGACGCAGACGCATACGTACCGCTTCAAGCGTGGCTTCAATCAGGCCTTTGCCCTCTTTTTCCATCAGATCTTTGGCGAATTCCACGATAAGTATCGCGTTCTTCGCCGACAAGCCAATGGTTGTCAGCAGGCCCACCTGGAAGTAAACGTCGTTAGTGAGGCCACGGAAGGTAGCGGCTAACAGCGCACCGATAACCCCCAGCGGAACCACCAGCATAACGGAGAACGGAATCGACCAGCTCTCGTACAGCGCCGCCAGACAGAGGAAGACCACAATCAGCGAGATCGCGTACAGGGCAGGGGCCTGGTTACCAGAGAGGCGTTCCTGGTAAGACATCCCGGTCCAGTCGTAACCGATACCCGATGGCAGTTTACCCGCCAGCTCTTCCATCATCGTCATCGCTTCACCGGTACTTCTTCCCGGTGCCGCCTGACCGAGGATTTCCATCGACGGCAGACCGTTATAGCGTTCCAGACGTGGTGAACCGTATTCCCAGCGAGACGTTGAGAACGCGGAGAACGGCACCATCTGACCATCAGAACCACGGACGTACCAGTTGCTGATATCTTCCGGCAACATGCGGTACTGCGCTTCAGACATCACGTACACTTTCTTCACACGACCACGGTCGATGAAGTCGTTGACGTAGCTACTACCCCAGGCAGCGCCCAGCGTGGTATTGATGTCGCTGATAGATACGCCCAGCGCCTGTGCTTTTTCCTGGTCGATATCAATTTTGAACTGCGGCGTATCTTCCAGGCCGTTAGGACGTACGCCGACTAACAGATCCGGGTGCTTAGCCACTTCGCCAAACAGCTGGTTACGTGCCTGCGTCAGTTTTTCGTGGCCGAGGCCGCCCTGGTCAATGAGCTGGAAGTCGAAACCGGTCGCCGTACCCAGTTCAACAATCGCTGGCAGGTTAAAGGCGAACACCATCGCATCTTTAATCTTCGAGAACTCGCCCATCGCACGCTGAGTGATGGCTTCAACCTTGTTCTCTTCGCCCGGACGATCCGCCCAGTCTTTCAAAGAAACGAAGGCGATACCGGTGTTCTGACCACGACCCGCAAAACCAAAGCCGTTAACCGCAAACACGGACGCAACGTTGTCTTTCTCTTTGGTGAGATAGTAATCGGTCATCTCATCCAGCACTTTCTGCGTACGTTCCTGCGTTGCCCCTGCCGGAAGCTGGGCCATACTCAGGAATACGCCCTGATCTTCATCTGGCAGGAACGAGCTTGGCAGACGAACAAACAGGAAGGCCATGCCGACCACGATGATGATATACAGCAGCAGATAACGACCGGTGCTGCGCAGGATGTTGCCTACGCTGTCGGTGTAGTGGTGCGTGCTCTTATCAAACATGCGGTTGAACCAACCGAAGAAGCCTTTTTTGCCTTCACCGTGATCGCCTTTGGCGACCGGTTTGAGCATCGTGGCACACAGTGCCGGGGTCAGAATCAAGGCCACCAGTACGGACAGTGCCATCGCCGAAACGATCGTGATGGAGAACTGACGGTAGATTGCCCCGGTAGAACCACCGAAGAACGCCATAGGGATAAATACCGCCGACAGTACCATCGCGATCCCGACCAGTGCGCCCTGGATCTGGCCCATCGATTTACGCGTCGCCTCTTTCGGGGGTAGACCCTCGTCGGACATCACACGTTCGACGTTTTCTACCACCACGATGGCGTCATCCACCAATAGCCCTATCGCCAGCACCATCCCGAACATCGTCAGGGTGTTGATGGAGAAGCCAAAGGCGGCAAGGATAGCGAAGGTACCCAGCAAGACGACCGGTACTGCGATCGTCGGAATCAACGTCGCGCGGAAGTTTTGCAGGAACATGTACATCACGATGAACACCAGAAGAATGGCTTCAATCAGCGTTTTCACCACTTCGTTGATGGAGATCTGAACGAACGGTGTGGTGTCATACGGATAAACAATCTGCAAGCCTGACGGGAAGAACGGCTCCATCTTCTTCAGTTCGGCACGGATAGCTTTCGCGGTGTCCAGCGCGTTCGCACCGGTTGCCAGCTTGATACCCAGACCGGAAGCCGGTTTACCGTTGAACTTCGCGATGATGTCGTAGTTCTCACCGCCCAGCTCAATCTTCGCCACGTCGCGCAGGCGAACCTGCGACCCATCCTGATTCACTTTCAGCAGAATTTTGCCGAACTCATCGGTGCTGGTCAGACGCGTTTGCGCGATGATAGAGGCGTTAAGCTGCTGGCCCTTCACCGGCGGCGTACCGCCTAACTGGCCGGCTGCAACCTGGGCGTTCTGTGCTTTGATCGCTGCGATAACATCAACCGGAGTCAGCTGGAAGTTGTTCAGTTTGGTCGGATCCATCCAGATACGCATCGCGTACTGAGAACCAAACAGCTGAACGTCACCGACGCCAGACGTACGGCTGATCGGGTCTTTCATGTTCGCCGCAACGTAGTCGGAAATATCTTCCTGGGTCATGGTGCCGTTGGTGTTAATGACACCAACAACCATCAGGAAGCTACTGGAGGACTTCTCAACGCTGATCCCTTGTTGCTGAACTTCCTGCGGCAGCAACGGTGTTGCCAGCGACAGTTTGTTCTGCACCTGTACCTGCGCGATGTCCGCGTCAGTACCGGATTCAAAGGTCAGGGTGATCTGTACCGTACCGGTAGAGTCACTGTTGGAGGACATGTACATCAGGTTATCGATACCGTTCATATTCTGTTCGATAACCTGTGTGACGGTGTCCTGCACCGTCTGGGCATCAGCGCCCGGATAGGTCGCGGAGATCGTCACGGCTGGCGGCGCAATCGTTGGATATTGCGCTACCGGCAGTTTCATGATCGCGAGTCCCCCGGCAAGCATGATGATGATAGCAATCACCCATGCAAATATCGGGCGATCGATAAAGAAATTAGCCATGTCTTAACGGCTCCTGTTTAAGTTAAGACTGAGTTTTTTCTGACGCTGCGCCGGCTGCGGCTTGTTCTTTATTGTCAGAAGTCACTTCCTGCGCTTTCACCTGCGCGCCGGGACGGACTTTTTGCAGGCCGGTGATAATCACACGGTCGCCGTCTTTCAGCCCTTCAGTGACCAGCCATTTATCGCCAATCGCCTGGGTTGCTTTAATATCACGCGTTTCAACTTTATCGCCTTCACCGACCACCAGCGCAGTCGCATCACCACGCGGCGTACGGGTCACACCTTGCTGAGGAACCAGCAACGCTTTCGGATTCACACCTTCCTGCAGACGTGCACGAACGAACATGCCAGGCAGCAGAGTATGGTCCGGGTTCGGGAAGATAGCGCGCAGGGTGATAGACCCGGTGGTCTGATCAACCGTCACATCAGAGAACTCTAATGTGCCGCTCTGCGGATATTTAGTACCGTCATTCGTTACCAGGTCGACTTTCGCTTTGCCGTTTTCCTGCTTCAGCGTGCCGTTTGCCAGTTCCTGTTTCAGACGCAGGAAGTCGTTACTGGATTGCGTCACATCAACGTAGATAGGATCCAGCTGTTGCACGGTTGCCAGCGCGGTAGATTGCCCGTTCTGTACCAGTGCGCCTTCCGTGACCGCGGATTTACCGATACGGCCGCTGATAGGGGAGGTGACTTTGGTATAGGCCAGGTTGATACGCGCGGTTTCAACCGCTGCTTTGGCAGCAACAACGGCAGCGTTAGCCTGCTGTGCATCCGCCTGCGCGGTGTCGTAGTCCTGTTGACTGATGTACTGCGTACCCAGAAGTTTCTGGTAGCGCTTCACGGTCAGTTGAGCAATATTGGCAGCTGCCTGGGCTTTCGCCAGGTCACCTTTCGCGCTTTCGTAAGCGGCCTGATAAGTCGCAGGATCGATCTGATACAGAGACACGCCCGCCTCAATATCGCCGCCTTCAGTAAAGTTTCGCTTCAGAATGATACCGCTGACCTGCGGACGAACTTCTGCAATACGATACGCGTTGGTGCGTCCAGGGAGTTCAGTCGTGATTTGAAGAGGTTCAGATTTGAGCGTCACAACGCCAACTTCTGGCATCTGCTGCGCTCCTTGTTGAGCCCCTTTGTCGTCACATCCTGTAAGCGCTAAGCTGCCTGAGAGCATCAGAACGACCGCCAGAGGCGTTAACCCTCTGTTTTTGTTCATATGTAAACCTCGAGTGTCCGATTTCAAATTGATCAATGGTTCAGCGTCCACAAACCCATTGCTGCGTTTATATTATCGTCGTGCTATGGTACATACATTCACAAATGTATGTAAATCTAACCTCTGTAAATTCACCAACCTATGGCACGAAAAACCAAACAAGAAGCCCTTGCCACACGTCAACACATCCTCGATGTGGCCTTGCGTTTATTTTCTCAGCAGGGCGTATCCTCAACCTCGCTGGTGGATATTGCCAAAGCGGCAGGTGTCACGCGCGGCGCTATCTATTGGCATTTCAAGGACAAGTCGGATTTATTTGGTGAAATCTGGGAGTTATCAGAATCCAGTATCAGCGATCTTGAGATTGAGTATCGGGCAAAATTCCCCGACGATCCACTCTCAGTTTTAAGGGAAATATTAGTCTATATCCTTGAAGCAACGGTAGTAGAAGAGCGTAGACGTTTGATGATGGAGATTATATTCCATAAATGCGAATTTGTCGGTGAAATGGCCTTATTACAACAGGCTCAGCGGAATCTTTGCATGGAAAGTTATGACCGCATTGAGCAAGTGTTAAAAGATTGTATATCTGCACAAATGCTGCCTGCCAAATTGTTAACCCGCCGCGCCGCCATCCTGATGCGCAGTTATGTCTCTGGAATTATGGAGAATTGGCTCTTTGCGCCGGGTTCATTCGATTTGAAAAAAGAGGCGCGCGACTACGTGGCGATTCTGCTGGAGATGTTTCAGTTCTGCCCGACGCTACACGAGAAATCAGGTTAATCAGAAAATTCGTTATTACCAGGAATAATCCTGGAGAGTGGCGCTATTCCGTCGATTGCAGAAGTGCTATTCTGCGCACGCGTTTATCCCCCGGGTTTCTCCGGCTTTTGCAATCACTCATGTTAAAACTATGCTGCATAACATTCGCTCGCGAAACACATTTTTCGCTTTTATAGTCGTTATTGCATGTCTTTTCTGTGCTGTCACCGCCGCGCAGGCGCGTGTCACCAGCGGTAACGACCTTCCGGATCGTGCCGAAATTCAGGCACAAATCGATGCTATCAATAAGAAGAAAGATCCCACCCCAGCGGACAAGCTGGAGCTGCAGGATTTGACCGAAACTCTCCAGTTCCTGGATAAAATCGATCGCGTCAAAGATGAAACCATCCAGTTGCAGAAGAGGGTCGATCAGGCCCCGGCGCAGCTGCGCGAGGCCACAGAGAAACTGAATGCGCTGAGCGACGTCGATAATGACGATGAAACACGCAAAACGCTCTCGACGCTGTCGTTACGCCAGCTGGAAGCGCGCTTAACGCAGATGGTCGATGACCTGCAAAATGCCCAGAACGATCTGGCGACCTACAATACCCAACTGGTTTCGTTGCAAACGCAGCCTGAGCGTGTACAGAACGCCATGAATGCGGCGTCACAGCAGCTACAACAGATTCGCAATAGCCTGAACGGCACCACGGTCGGGGAAGGCGCGCTGCGTCCTTCTCAGCAAACCATGTTGCAGGTGCAGCAGGCGCTGCTGAATGCCGAGCTCGATCAGCAACGTAAAAGCCTGCAGGGCAACACCACGTTGCAGGATACCCTGCAAAAACAGCGTGATTACATTACCGCGTACAGCACCCGCCTTGAGCACCAGCTTCAGCTTTTACAGGAAGCGGCTAACAATAAACGTCTGACGCTGACCGAAAAAACGGCACAGGAAACCGCCTCGCCGGAAGATACGGCACGCATTCAGGCGAACCCGCTGGTCAAACAGGAGCTGGAAATCAACCACCAGTTAAGCCAGCGCCTGATTAACGTCACCGAAAGCGGTAACCAGCTGGTTCAGCAAAACATCAGAGTGAAGAACTGGCTCGACCGTGCGTTGCAATCTGAGCGCAATGTGAAAGAGCAGATTGCGGTGCTGAAGGGTAGCCTGCTGCTCTCGCGTATCCTTTACCAGCAGCAACAGACGCTGCCTTCCGCCGATGAACTGGAAGACATGACCAACCGCATTGCGGACTTGCGTCTGGAGCAATTCGAAATTAACCAGCAGCGTGATGCCATGTTCCAGAGCGAAGATTTTGTCGCCAAACTGGAAGAGGGTCACGCCAGCGAAATTACGCCGGAAGTGCATGACGCGCTGCTGCAACTGGTTGACGCGCGTCGTGAGGCGCTGGACTTAATTAACAAACAGCTGGGGAACCAGCTGATGATGGCTATCAACCTGCAAATCAATCAGCAGCAGTTGATGAGCGTATCGAAAAACCTTAAAGAGATCCTTACCCAGCAAATCTTCTGGGTAAACAGCAACAAACCGATGGGCTGGGACTGGATTAAATCCTTCCCGGGCGCGCTGAAGGATCAGTTCAAGGCGATGAAAATCACCGTAAACTGGGAAAAAGCGTGGCCAGCCGTCTTCATCGCCTTCCTGGCGGGCCTGCCGCTGCTGCTGATTGCCGGGCTCATCCGCTGGAAACTGGCCTGGCTGCGTGCGTATCAGGCGCGTTTAGCGGAACAGGTCGGGCAACTACGCAACGATAGCCAACTGCATACGCCAAAAGCGATTCTCATCGACCTGATAAGAGCCTTACCGGTGGTATTAGTGATTCTGGCTGTGGGCCTGATTCTGCTGACCATGCAGCTCAACATCAGCGACCTGCTATGGGCGTTCTGTAAAAAACTGGCGACCTTCTGGCTGGTCTTTGGCTTGTGCTGGAAAGTACTGGAAAAGGACGGCGTCGCGGTACGCCACTTCAATATGCCAGAACAGCTCACCAGCCACTGGCGTCGTCAGATTGTGCGCATCAGCCTTGCGTTGTTACCGTTGCACTTCTGGTCTGTCGTGGCGGAGCTTTCGCCACTGCATCTGATGGACGACGTGCTGGGTCAGTTTGTCATTCTGCTTAACCTGCTGCTGATTGCCATTCTGGTGTGGCCGATGTGCCGCGACAGCTGGCGTGATAAAGAGTCGCACGGGCTGCGTCTGGTCACGATTACCGTGCTGTCGCTGGTACCGATTGGCTTGATGGTGCTGACGGCGACGGGCTATTTCTATACCACGCTGCGCCTCTCTGGCCGCTGGATTGAAACCGTCTACCTGGTGATTGTCTGGAACCTGCTTTATCAGACCGTTCTGCGTGGTTTAAGCGTCGCGGCGCGGCGTATCGCCTATCGCCGTGCGGTTGCGCGTCGTCAGAACATTGTTAAAGAGGGCGCGGAAGGGGCGGAGCCCCAGGAGGAGCCGACCATCGCTCTGGAGCAGGTTAACCAGCAGACGCTGCGTATCACTATGTTGCTGATGGTGTGTCTGTTCGCGGCGGCGTTCTGGGGGATCTGGTCAGATTTAATTTCCGTCTTTACCTATCTCGACAGCATTACGCTGTGGCATTACAGCGGCACGGAAGCGGGTGCCAGCGTGGTGAAAAACGTCACCATGGGCAGCCTGCTGTTTGCGGTGATAGCGGCCACCATTGCCTGGGCGCTCATCCGCAACTTACCGGGCCTGCTGGAAGTGCTGGTGCTCTCACGCCTGAACATGCGCCAGGGCGCATCCTACGCCATTACCACGATCCTCAACTACGTGATCATCGCCGTTGGTGCAATGACGGTGTTTGGCTCGCTGGGCGTCTCGTGGGACAAACTGCAGTGGCTGGCGGCGGCGTTATCGGTGGGTCTCGGTTTTGGTTTACAGGAGATTTTCGGTAACTTTGTGTCCGGTATCATTATCCTGTTTGAACGCCCGGTACGTATTGGCGATACCGTGACGATCGGCACCTTCTCCGGGACGGTCAGCAGGATCCGTATTCGTGCGACGACCATCACCGACTTTGATCGTAAAGAGGTGATCATCCCGAACAAAGCGTTTGTCACCGAGCGGCTGATCAACTGGTCGCTCAGCGATACCATTACGCGTGTGGTGATTAGCCTGGGCGTGGCGTATGGATCCGATCTTGATAAAGTGAAAGAGATCCTGCTGAAAGCGGCGATGGAGCACCCGAAAGTGATGCACGATCCAGAGCCGATAGTGTTATTCACCACCTTCGGTGCCAGCACGCTGGATCACGAGCTGCGTCTGTATGTGCGTGAACTGCGCGATCGTAGCTACACCGTCGATGAGCTGAACCGCACCATCGATCGTTTGTGCCGTGAAAATAACATCAATATCGCGTTTAACCAGCTGGAAGTTCATCTGCACAATGAGAAGGGCGATGAAGTGACGGAAGTGAAGCGTGATAACAACGGCGGTAACAATCTCGCGATAGCGGATTAATACCTCTGTAGTTGGCCCGGTGAGCGTAGCGCCACCGGGCGTTTATTCGGCGCGATTGCCCGAGGCCGACGCCAGCTTCTTCGCGAAATCGCGTTTCACCATCTCCAGCGCGCTTAATACCACTTCCGGCGCGATATCGTGACTCTCCAGCAGCATAATCAAATCGACCGCCAGCTTAACGTCATCCGGCGCGTTTTCAAGCGACATACTTTCCCCTTTAGCGCGTCAGGCGCGCCAGTACGTTTTCAATGTCCTGCAAAGCCTGTCGGCAGCGAGCCAGACGGGCATCAAAGGCGGTAATTTCGCGGCCAAGCCGCTGTTGCTCATCAAAGGTAGTCGCCTGCGCAAGCTGTTGCTCACGCGTCTGTTTCATCTCCAGCAACCGGCGTTCAAACTCCTGGGTTTGCAGGCGCTTGCGCTGCCAGCGCGTCTGCGCGGGTGAGGCGCTATCCCAGGCACGCAGAGTCCAGGCGTCACTTTCCCGACTGATCGCCTCAATTTGCGCAGCCAGTTGTTCAGCAAGCCAGGCCACCTGTGGAAGCTGCTGCTGCTCAACAGCGCGCTGCAACTCGCTGAAATTCTTCTGCGCTTCATTCAGGCACGCCTGTAGCGTGGTACTGCGAGTGTGAAACAGTTGCCGGTCAAAGCGTGGCGTCAGGGTGGCGTGCTGCGCCAGCGGCGCGATGCGCACTTGCAACCGTGCAAGCTGGGCTTCCAGCGTTTGTAAAAGCTGCGCTATTTTCACGCCAGTCTCCGTCACTATTTTTATCGACTATGCTACATTAGCTGCTGGTATTGATAACGATTCTCGCTATGCAACGCACTATTTTAATCATTATTGGCTGGCTGGCGGTAGCCCTGGGCACGTTAGGCGTGGTTTTACCGCTGTTGCCCACCACGCCGTTTATCCTGCTCGCCGCCTGGTGCTTCGCGCGCTCGTCGCCGCGTTTTCACCATTGGCTGCTTTATCGCTCCTGGTTTGGCGGCTATTTGCGCCACTGGCAAAAGTATCGTGCTATGCCGCGCGGGGCAAAGCCTCGGGCTATTATCCTAATTCTGGTGACCTTCGCTATCTCTCTGTGGCTGGTGAAGATGATGTGGGTACGCATACTGTTGTTGGTGATTCTTGCCTGTCTGCTGATTTTCATGTGGCGGATCCCGGTGATTGATGCGGAACAACAAAAGCCGTAAAGCGCATCAATGGTGTTGCAATTCTTATCAGCAGTCAGTAAATTCGACCGTTTTCGAGCACAGGCGCGCCGGTCAAAAGTTAATCAAATGTAACTTTGGCCCATTATGCACGCCTCGAGTAACATCGTTTTAAGCAGGCACAAACCTATGACCGCTACTGCACAGCAGCTTGAATTTCTGAAGAACAGCATTAAAAGCATTCACGACTATCCGAAGCCGGGCATTCTTTTCCGCGACGTCACCAGTTTACTGGAAGATCCGAAAGCTTACGCCCTCAGCATTGAACTGCTGGTGAATCGCTATAAAGATGCGGGTATCACTAAAGTCGTCGGTACCGAAGCGCGTGGTTTCCTGTTTGGTGCACCGGTAGCCCTGGCGATGGGCGTAGGTTTTGTTCCGGTACGTAAGCCGGGTAAACTGCCGCGCGAAACCATCGCGGAAAGCTATGAACTGGAATACGGCACCGATCAGCTGGAAATTCATGTGGATGCCATTAAACCGGGCGATAAAGTGCTGGTTGTGGACGATCTGCTGGCAACCGGTGGTACGATTGAAGCGACCGTTAAACTGATCCGTCGTCTGGGTGGTGAAGTGACTGACGCCGCATTCATCATCAATTTGTTCGACCTCGGTGGTGAGCAGCGCCTGGAAAAACAGGGCATCACCAGCTATAGCCTGGTTTCCTTCCCGGGCCACTAAGCAAATCCCGATACTGAGCCTCGCCGTATTGGCGGGGCTGTGATAGCATTACCCCCCTCGTGAATCCACCTTCCAACGTCTCAGAGCCAGCCAATGAGTTATCAGGTCTTAGCCCGAAAATGGCGACCACAAACCTTCGCTGACGTCGTCGGCCAGGAACATGTGCTGACTGCACTGGCGAACGGCTTGTCGTTAGGGCGCATTCATCACGCCTATCTCTTTTCCGGCACCCGTGGCGTCGGTAAAACCTCTATCGCCCGTTTGCTGGCGAAGGGGCTGAACTGCGAAACCGGTGTTACCGCCACGCCCTGCGGCGTATGCGATAACTGCCGTGAAATTGAAGAGGGGCGCTTTGTCGATTTAATCGAAATCGATGCCGCGTCGCGCACGAAAGTTGAAGACACGCGCGATTTGCTCGATAACGTCCAGTACGCACCGGCGCGCGGGCGTTTCAAAGTCTATCTGATCGATGAAGTGCACATGCTTTCCCGCCACAGCTTCAACGCACTGTTGAAAACGCTGGAAGAGCCGCCTGCACATGTTAAATTCCTGCTGGCAACGACTGACCCGCAAAAACTGCCGGTCACCATTCTTTCTCGTTGCCTGCAATTCCACCTTAAAGCGCTGGATGTCGAACAAATTCGTCATCAGCTTGAGCATATTCTCGGTGAAGAGAAAATTGCTTTCGAGCCACGCGCGCTACAACTGCTCGCCCGTTCAGCAGACGGCAGCCTGCGTGATGCGTTAAGCCTTACTGACCAGGCGATTGCCAGCGGGGAAGGTCAACTGACCACCGTATCGGTCAGCGCCATGCTGGGTACGCTTGATGATGACCAGGCGCTCTCATTAATTGAAGCGCTGGTGGCCGCTGATGGCGAACGTGTGATGGCGCTGGTCAACGAGGCCGCACAACGAGGCATTGAGTGGGAAGCGCTGCTGGTCGAGATGCAAAGCTTACTGCATCGCATTGCGATGGTTCAGCTATCGCCATCCGCGCTGGGTAGCGATATGGCCCCGGTTGAGCAGCGGATGCGTGATTTAGCGCGAACTGTGCCGCCTACCGATGTTCAGCTCTACTACCAAACCTTGCTGATTGGCCGCAAAGAACTGCCTTATGCGCCAGACCGCCGGATGGGTATTGAGATGACGCTGCTGCGCGCGCTGGCATTCCATCCGCGTATGCCGCTACCGGAGCCGGAGGTGCCTCAGCACAACTTTGCCCCGCAGGCCGCGACGGCGATGATGACACCGCCACCGGTTCAGCCGCAGGCTGCGCCCGCGCCACGCGGGCCGGATGTGCCACTACCTGAGTCAACGAATCAGGTGCTGGCCGCCCGCCGCCAGCTTCAGCAGGGCAACGCAGGAGCACCCAAAACAAAAAAGAGTGAACCGGCAGCCGCTTCCCGCGCGCGGCCGGTGAATAACGCTGCGCTGGAAAGACTGGCTTCGGTAACGGAACGCGTTTCTTCGCGTCCTGCACCGTCGGCACTCGAGAAAGCACCGGCGAAGAAAGAAGCCTATCGCTGGAAATCCACCCTGCCGACCCAAGAGGTCAAAGTGGAGGTGGCAACGCCAAAAGCGTTGAAGAAAGCGCTGGAGCATGAAAAAACGCCGGAACTGGCCGCAAAACTGGCCGCCGAGGCTATCGAGCGCGACGAGTGGGCCGCGCAGGTGAGCCAACTGGCGCTGCCAAAGCTGGTTGAACAGGTAGCGCTGAACGCGTGGAAAGAGCAAAACGGCAGTACGGTCTGCCTGCATCTGCGCCCCACCCAGCGACATCTGAACTCGCCGGGCGCGCAGCAGAAGTTGGCCGAGGCGCTTGGCACGTTATACGGCGCACCCGTTGAATTGACTATCATTGAAGATGATAATTCAACCCAGCGAACGCCGCTTGAGTGGCGTCAGGCCATTTATGAAGAGAAACTCGCGCAAGCGCGCGAGGCGATAATCGCGGATAACAATATTCAGACCCTGCGTCGATTCTTCGACGCGGACCTGGACGAAGAGAGTATCCGCCCCATTTGATCGTGAGCCTGGCTTATGGTCGTCACCCTTGAATGAAAGAGAGAAGCCTATGTTTGGTAAAGGCGGTCTGGGTAACCTGATGAAACAGGCCCAGCAGATGCAAGAAAAAATGCAGCAGATGCAGGAAGAAATCGCGAAACTGGAAGTGACCGGTGAATCCGGTGCAGGTCTGGTAAAAGTGACCATCAACGGTGCGCACAACTGCCGTCGCGTGGAAATCGACCCAAGCCTGCTGGAAGATGACAAAGAGATGCTGGAAGATCTGGTTGCTGCGGCATTCAACGATGCGGCGCGTCGCATCGACGAAACCCAGAAAGAGAAAATGGCCTCCGTGTCCTCCGGTATGCAACTGCCGCCGGGTATGAAGCTGCCGTTCTGATGCAAACCAGCCCGCTGTTAACTCAGCTAATGGAAGCACTGCGCTGCCTGCCGGGCGTTGGCCCTAAGTCTGCGCAGCGCATGGCGTTTACGCTGCTGCAACGTGACCGCAGCGGCGGAATGCGTCTGGCGCAGTCGCTGACCCGCGCCATGTCGGAAATCGGCCACTGCGCCGATTGCCGCACCTTCACCGAGCAGGAAGTGTGCAACATCTGTTCGAATCCGCGTCGTCAGGAAAACGGCCAAATCTGTGTGGTGGAGAGTCCTGCGGACATCTACGCCATTGAGCAGACCGGGCAGTTTTCTGGACGCTACTTCGTGTTGATGGGCCACCTGTCGCCGCTCGACGGCATCGGGCCTGATGATATCGGCCTCGACCGCCTGGAGCAGCGTCTGGAAACGGAATCGCTCAGTGAAGTTATCCTCGCCACCAACCCGACGGTGGAAGGGGAGGCGACCGCCAACTACATCGCCGAGCTGTGCGCTCAGCACGGTGTGGAAGCCAGCCGAATCGCCCATGGCGTGCCGGTGGGCGGCGAACTTGAGATGGTCGATGGCACCACGCTGTCGCACTCGCTCGCGGGTCGTCATAAGATTCGTTTTTAATCAAACGAGAGCAGGATTTTCTGCTCTCGCTTGAAATTTTCCCCCGCTATCCCCATTTCCCTCTCAACGCATTTTTACCTTGTAATTGGCATTGAGGTATTTTCGACATGAAAGGACAAGAAACTCGTGGTTTTCAGTCTGAAGTGAAACAACTTCTGCACCTGATGATCCATTCCCTGTATTCCAATAAAGAAATTTTTCTGCGTGAGCTTATCTCTAACGCCTCGGATGCGGCAGACAAGCTGCGTTTCCGTGCGCTCTCCAACCCGGACCTTTATGAAGGTGACGGCGAGCTGCGCGTGCGTGTTTCCTTCGATAAAGATAAGCGTACGTTGACCATTGCTGATAACGGCATTGGTATGAACCGTGATGACGTCATTGACCATCTGGGGACTATCGCCAAATCGGGTACCAAAGCGTTCCTCGAATCGATGGGCTCTGACCAGGCGAAAGACAGCCAGCTGATTGGTCAGTTTGGCGTAGGCTTCTACTCGGCGTTTATCGTGGCCGATAAAGTGACTGTGCGCACCCGTGCGGCGGGCGATGCGGCAGAAAACGGCGTGTTCTGGGAATCAGAAGGTGAAGGCGATTACACCGTAGCCGACATCACCAAAGCCGATCGCGGCACCGAAATTACCCTGCATCTGCGCGAAGGCGAAGATGAGTTCCTTGACGACTGGCGCGTACGTTCCATCATCAGCAAGTACTCCGACCATATCGCGCTGCCGGTTGAGATTGAAAAACGAGAAGAAAAAGACGGCGAAACCGTTATCTCCTGGGAGAAAATCAACAAAGCACAGGCGCTGTGGACGCGTAATAAGTCTGAAATTAAAGACGAAGAATATACTGAGTTCTACAAACACATCGCCCATGACTTTACAGATCCGCTGACCTGGAGCCACAACCGTGTTGAAGGGAAGCAGGAGTACACCAGTCTGCTGTACATCCCGTCTCAGGCCCCGTGGGATATGTGGAACCGTGACCATAAACATGGCCTGAAACTGTACGTGCAGCGCGTGTTTATTATGGACGACGCCGAGCAGTTCATGCCGAACTACCTGCGCTTCGTGCGTGGTCTGATAGATTCTAACGATCTGCCGCTGAACGTGTCCCGTGAAATCCTGCAGGACAGCGCGGTCACGCGCAGCCTGCGCGGCGCGCTGACCAAACGTGTCCTGCAAATGCTGGAAAAACTGGCGAAAGACGACGCGGAAAAATACCAGACCTTCTGGAAGCAGTTTGGTCTGGTTCTGAAAGAAGGCCCGGCGGAAGACAGTGCTAACCAGGACGCCATTGCTAAGCTGTTGCGCTTTGCTTCTACGCACACGGACTCTTCAGAGCAAACCGTTTCGCTGGCAGACTACGTTTCCCGCATGAAAGAAGGGCAGGAAAAAATTTATTACATCACCGCTGACAGCTATGCGGCAGCGAAAAGCAGCCCGCACCTGGAGCTGCTGCGTAAGAAGGGCATCGAAGTTCTGCTGCTTTCTGACCGCATCGACGAGTGGATGATGAACTACCTGACCGAGTTCGATGGTAAGCCGTTCCAGTCTGTGGCTAAAGCCGATGAATCCATCGACAAGCTGGCAGATGAAGTGGACGAAAGCGCCAAAGAAGCGGAAAAAGCGCTGACGCCGTTCGTTGAGCGCGTGAAAACCCTGCTGGGCGATCGCGTGAAAGAGGTGCGTCTGACGCACCGCCTGACGGATACCCCGGCGATTGTCACTACCGATGCGGATGAAATGAGTACCCAGATGGCGAAACTGTTCGCCGCCGCGGGCCAGGCCGTACCGGACGTGAAATACATCTTTGAACTGAACCCGGATCACGTTCTGGTGAAACGCACGGCGGACACCCAGGATGAAGCGCAGTTTAAAGAGTGGGTTGAACTGCTGCTCGATCAGGCGCTGTTTGCAGAGCGCGGAACGCTGGAAGATCCGAACCAGTTTATCCGCCGTATGAACCAACTACTGGTGTCGTAAGCACTACCCCCTCACCCTAACCCTCTCCCTCAGGGAGAGGGGACCGATTGTGCCCATGGTTCATTTGGTGCCGGTCTTCTCCCTCAAGGGTTAGGGGACCGATTGTGCACGTTGTTAAGCCCTGCGCCGTTTTTCGCCCTCTCCCTGTGGGAGAGGGCCGGGGTGAGGGCATCAAACCGCACTTTTCCCCCCATTAACCGTTTCAGCGCCGCCCCGCTTCCTTGAGCCAATGGCGCGTTGGTGGTATCGTTTAGCGCTTTTGAAAAATTTAGACAACCTTTGAGGGGATTTTCGCAATGCGTATCATTCTGCTTGGCGCTCCGGGCGCGGGTAAAGGAACTCAGGCTCAGTTCATCATGGAGAAGTACGGTATTCCGCAAATCTCCACCGGCGATATGCTGCGTGCCGCCGTGAAATCCGGTTCTGAACTGGGTAAACAAGCTAAAGACATCATGGATGCTGGCAAGCTGGTTACCGACGAACTGGTTATCGCGCTGGTTAAAGAACGCATCTCCCAGGAAGATTGCCGTAACGGTTTCCTGCTGGACGGCTTCCCGCGTACTATTCCGCAGGCAGACGCCATGAAAGAAGCGGGCATCAACGTGGATTACGTGCTGGAATTCGACGTGCCGGACGAACTGATCGTTGACCGTATCGTGGGTCGTCGCGTTCACGCGGCATCTGGCCGTGTTTACCACATCAAATTCAATCCGCCGAAAGTGGAAGGTAAAGATGATGTGACCGGCGAAGAGCTGACCACCCGTAAAGACGATCAGGAAGAAACCGTGCGTAAACGTCTGGTGGAATACCATCAGATGACTGCACCGCTGATCGGCTACTACTCCAAAGAAGCGCAGGCGGGTAACACCAAATACGCGAAAGTTGACGGTACTAAAGCCGTTGCAGACGTTCGCGCTGAGCTGGAAAAAATCCTCGGCTAAGGCCGATGCTCTCACCCGGCGCTGCCCGGGTGAGAACCTTTCTCATTTTACCTGTCGCTGTGATTGGTTCCGTTTCCTTTTATTTCCGCTACAATTGTCTCTCGATAAATGGATAAGAGGCGGTAATGCGTTATAAAAAAACAGGAATTCTGCTGGTAAACCTCGGTACACCCGATGCGCCGACCGCCGACGCGGTGAAACGCTATCTTCGGCAATTCCTCAGCGACCGACGCGTTGTCGACACTTCCCGCCTGTTGTGGTGGCCGCTGTTACGCGGTGTTATTCTGCCTATCCGATCGCCGCGCGTGGCGAAACTCTATCAATCCGTATGGATGGAAGAGGGCTCGCCGCTGATGGTATACAGCCGCAGACAGCAAAAAGCGCTGGCTGAACGTCTGCCAGAGATGCCCGTCGCGCTGGGTATGAGCTATGGCACGCCGTCGCTGGAAAGCGCCGTTAATGACTTGCTGGCGCAGGATGTTGACCATATCGTGGTACTGCCGCTGTATCCACAATACTCCTGCTCGACGGTTGCCGCCGTGTGGGATGAACTGGCGCGCATTCTGGGGAAAACCCGCGCTATTCCGGGCGTTACGTTTATTCGCGATTATGCGACCGATCACGACTACATTAAGGCGCTGGCGGGAACGGTGAAGGCCTCTTTCGCACGCCACGGTGAGCCGGATTTGCTGCTGCTCTCTTATCACGGTATTCCGCAGCGTTACGCCAACGAAGGCGATGATTACCCGCAACGTTGTCGCGATACCACACGCGCGCTGGTTTCCGCGCTGGAAATCGACCCGGATAAAGTGATGATGACCTTCCAGTCGCGCTTTGGCCGTGAACCGTGGCTGACACCGTATACGGATGAAACGCTGAAGATGCTGGGTGAAAAGGGCGTGAAACACATTCAGGTGATGTGTCCGGGCTTCTCCGCCGATTGCCTGGAGACGCTGGAAGAAATCGCGGTGCAAAACCGGGAAGTGTTCCTCGAAGCGGGTGGTGTGAAATATGAATATATTCCGGCGTTGAACGACTCACCGGAACATATTGATATGATGCAGGCGCTGGTGACGCCGCACTGCTAGCGTGAATGCAGCTGTTCGACAAAGAAAGCCGCGCCGTCCCGCAGCGCCTGGTCGGCGGTTTTCATCATCCGTGAATAGTGTAAGAACGCATGTAGTACGCCGGGATACATCACGTAACGGCTGGCCTGCTGGTGCGCCTGCAGCGTTTGGTGCAGCAGTCGGCTGTCGTCGATCAGCGGATCATATTCCGCACCGGCGATAAAACAGGGCGGCACGTCACGGGTGAGATCATTATTGAACAGGCAGTACCACGGCGATTCTTTGTCCCGCGCATCTCGCAGATAAGCGTTTTCATAGCTAGCCAGATCCTCGCGCGTTAACCCATCCCAGCTTCCGCCCATTAGCCGGCGGCTTACTGAATCCTGCAAACCGTACAGCCCATACCACAACAACGTGGCTACGACCTTGCCACAATAAATGTGGTGATCGCGCAGCCACAGGGCGCTGGCGAGCGCCAGCATTGCACCTGCAGAGTCGCCCGCAAAGCCGATGTTCTCCATGTTGATGTGATATGCCGTGTCGCGGCGCTGGAAAAACTGGCAGACAGCGACCGTCTCTTCAATGGCCTGTGGGAAGCGGGCTTGCGGCGATAAAGTGTAGTCGATACCGATCACCGTACAGCCAGTATATTTTGCCTGTAGACGCATGATGCGGTCGTGCGTGTCGAGATTGCCGAGAATAAACCCGCCGCCGTGCAGATAAAAGAGTGTCGCCGGACTTTCTGGCTGCGGTGAGTAAATCCGCGTAGCCACGGTGCCGAACGGCGTGGGCACCACGCACTCAACGGTGGCCATCTCGGGCGCACCCTCGTTCCAGAATTGTCGTTCACGCGTGTAGTAATCGCGCTGAACTTCCTGTGTTGCATCGGCGGGCCAGGGCGGCAAGTCGGGCCGCTCGAATTGCATGACCTGCTGCATTTCTGCCGAGATTTTCTCCAGTACGGGGATCTTATTTTCCGCTTTCATCACGCGCTCCTTATCATCCTTGCGCTATTGTAGAGTTCCCGGCGCGAGAAACTGCGATCCCGCTGACCGATATTGAACGCTGACCTGCACGACGTTCGTCGCATGCGGCTGGTGGAATGTGCTACCATTTCTCGCTCGGCTATCCACCAGTAAACAGAATCATGAAATTTCCCGGTAAACGTAAATCAAAACACTATTTTCCCGTTAACGCCCGCGATCCGCTGTTAAAACAAATTCAGCCGGAAAGCGAAAATGGCGTCTCCTGGGTGGTTGGCATCGACCAAACCCTGGTGGATATCGAAGCTAAAGTCGATGACGCGTTTATCCAACGCTACGGCCTGAGCGCCGGGCATTCGCTGGTAATTGAAGATGATGTCGCGGAAGCGCTGTATCAGGAACTGGTGCAGAATAACCTCATCACCCATCAGTTTGCCGGGGGAACCATCGGCAACACGATGCACAACTATTCGGTGCTGGCAGACGACCGCTCTGTGCTGCTGGGGGTGATGTGCCGTAATGTAGAAATTGGCGGCTACGCGTACCGCTATCTTTGCAATACCTCCAGCCGTACCGATCTCAACTATTTGCAGGGCGTTGATGGCCCCATTGGTCGCTGCTTCACGCTGATCAGCGAATCCGGCGAACGCACCTTCGCGATTAGCCCAGGCCACATGAACCAACTGCGCCCGGAAAGTATTCCGGAAGCCGTGATCGCGGGCGCGTCTGCGCTGGTGCTGACCTCTTACCTGGTGCGCTGCAAGCCCGGTGAGCCGATGAAAGACGCCACCATGCAGGCGATTGCCTACGCGAAGAAATATAACGTTCCGGTAGTTCTGACGCTCGGCACCAAGTATGTGATTGCTGATAACCCGCAGTGGTGGCAGGAATTTCTCAAAGAGCATGTCTCGATTCTGGCAATGAATGAAGAAGAGGGCCTGGCGCTCACCGGGCTGGACGACCCGCTGCTGGCCTCCGATAAAGCGCTGGACTGGGTGGATCTGGTATTGTGCACCGCCGGGCCGATAGGGCTGTATATGGCGGGCTTTACCGAGAACGAGGCAAAACGGAAAACTCAGCATCCGCTGCTGCCGGGAGCCATTGCCGAATTTAACCAGTATGAATTCAGCCGTGCAGTGCGTTATAAAGATTGCCAGGAGCCGCTGCGCGTTTACTCGCACATCGCGCCCTATATGGGCGGCCCGGAGAAAATCATGAATACCAACGGGGCAGGCGACGGCGCGCTGGCGGCACTGCTGCACGATATCACCGCCAATAACTACCATCGTACTAACGTGCCGAATTCCAGTAAACATCAGCATCACTGGCTTACCTATTCGTCGCTGGCACAGGTGTGTAAATATGCCAACCGGGTGAGTTATCAGGTACTGAACCAGCATTCACCGCGCCTGACGCGCGGCCTGCCGGAAAGGGAAGATAGCCTCGAAGAGGCGTACTGGGAAAGGTAGTATTGTGTGTTGCCCGGTGGCGCTTCGCTTACCGGGCCTGGAACGTTTATGTGAATTTGTAGGCCGGATAAGGCGAATCCGCCATCCGGCACACAATGTTTAGCCTGTCACCGCCTCTTCAAGCGGCGGTTTTTCTAACAAGCCCAGCATGGTTTTCGCAATCTCACGCTCGCCCATTACCACCTGATTGGCACCGCGTTCGCTGATATACGCCACTTCATCGTCATAATGCGCGCGGGCGATAATCTCAATGCCCGGGCATTTCTCGCGGGCGGTGGCGACAATCTCTCCGGCCTCGTAACCATTCGGAATGGTCAGCAGCAGCCAGCGCGCGCAATCCAGATGCGCCAGGTTCATTATTTCCTCATTTGCGGCGTTACCCAGCACCGCACGAATACCGCGCTCGCGAAGCTCATCAACGCGCGTGCGGGACGTTTCAATCACCACCAGCGGAATACCCTGCGCCATCAGCTTCTCGCCGAGCAGGCTGCCGACACGTCCGTAGCCAACCAGCAACGCATGGTTACAGATATCCACCGGGATCTGCTTCTCGTCCTCAATCGCTTCTTCAAGCGTTTGCTCTTCCAGCGTCTCGGTTTTCTCGAGATATTTTTCCAGCAGAGTAAACAGAATCGGGTTGAGCATAATCGACAGAATGGCTCCTGCCAGCACCAGGTTCTGCCCGGCCTGCGGGAGGAGATCCAGCGCCATGCCGAGCCCCGCCAGAATAAAGGCAAATTCGCCAATCTGCGCCAGGCTGGTGGCGATGGTCAGCGCGGTACGCTGTGAGTGACCAAACATACGCACAAGGAAGAATGCCGCTAACGACTTACCAAAGACGATAATAGCCAGCGTGCCGAGCACGGCCAGCGGCTGCTCAATCAGAATCATCGGGTCAAACAGCATGCCGACGGAAACGAAGAACAGTACGGCGAACGCGTCGCGCAACGGCAGCGTATCGTGCGCCGCACGGTGGCTCAGTTCAGACTCGTTCAGCACCATTCCGGCGAAGAACGCACCGAGTGCGAAAGAAACATCAAACAGCTCAACCGCACCGAAGGCGATGCCCAGCGCCAGCGCCAGTACAGAAAGAGTAAAGAGCTCACGCGAACCGGTGGCGGCGCTACGTGAGAGGATCCACGGCACAAGACGGCGACCTACCAGCATCATGATGGCGATGAAGGCGATAACCTTACCGATAGTCATCGACATATCGAGCGCCAGTGAAGCCAGCCCGACGTCGCCTTTTTCCATCATGCCCGCAACGGCTGGCAGCAGAACCAGCGTTAACACCATCACCAGATCTTCAACAATCAGCCAGCCGATGGCAATCTGCCCCCGCTGGCTATCAATCAGTTGGCGTTCTTCCAGCGCGCGCAGCAGCACCACGGTACTGGCGGTGGAAAGGCAGAGGCCGAACACGATACCGGTCATTAACGACCAGCCGAGCAATGACGAAAGTGCCATACCCAGCAGCGTCGCCACCGCTATCTGCAGGATTGCACCGGGAATGGCGATGGCCTTTACCGCCATCAAGTCTTTTAGTGAGAAGTGCAGACCGACGCCAAACATCAGCAGAATCACGCCCAGTTCCGCCAGTTCAGGTGCCAGTTGCGTATCGGCGACAAAACCCGGCGTGAATGGCCCGGCCAGGACGCCTGCTAATAAATAACCGACTAAAGGAGATATGCGTAATCTGTTGGCAATCATGCCAAGGAAAAATGCGAGAACAAGACCACCAACAATGGTGGTGATAAGCGGTGTGGCGTGATGCATTCCGTCTCCTTTCGTGGTGGTGCGTTGTTCCATTTTTGGCTCAGATGCGTGACATCATCCGGAAAACCAAAAAACCTTGTAATAGTTTATGACAAAATGGGGCATCATGTTTATGAATAAATGTTGAATTTTAATAAAAAAAGGAATTTATGATCGGAACAACCCCAAAAGTGGGATTGGCTGAGGAATAGTAAGGGAAATTCCGCAGTAGCTGGGGTAGTGCGCAGCCAAAGTTTGACTTTGGCTGCGTTAAACTTACTGTTTTTGTCGATTATCAGGCAGGAATATGGTCAACATCCCCAGAAGTGGCAGGAAAGCACAGATTTTATAGACCAGTTCGATGCTGGTGTGGTCAGCAACCAGCCCCAATACCGCAGCCCCTAAGCCGCCCATGCCGAAGGCAAAACCGAAGAATAAACCGGAAACCATGCCAATTCGGCCAGGTAAGAGCTCCTGTGCGTATACCAGAATCGCCGAAAATGCGGATGCGAGGATAAATCCAATGATCACCGTTAAAATACCGGTCCATTCCAGCGATGCGTAGGGTAAAATAAGCGTAAACGGTGCAACGCCGAGGATAGAGCCCCAAATAACATATTTACGCCCGATTTTATCGCCCACAGGCCCGCCAATCACGGTTCCCGCCGCAACTGCAAACAGGAAGGAAAAGAGGTGTATCTGCGCATTTTGGATGGATAAGCCAAACTTATGCATCAAATAAAAGGTGTAATAGCTGCTGATACTCGCCATGTAGAAGTATTTTGAAAAAATAAGCATCAGAAGGACGCAAACGGCCAGAATCACCTTGTTGCGCGGCAGCGGATTAATAATCGCGGCTTTAGGTTTACCTTTATTTATGCGGTGCTGTGCGGCATACCAGCGGCTGATTTGTGCCAGTACGACAATGGCCAGCAGCGCCGCCAGTACGAACCAGGCGACGTTGCCTTTACCGTACGGGGCGATGATCACGGCAGCCAGTAGTGGCCCTAACGAACTGCCAAAGTTACCGCCGACCTGGAAGATCGACTGCGCCAGACCATGACGGCCCCCGGACGCCATGCGCGCCACGCGCGAGGATTCCGGGTGGAAAACAGATGACCCGGTACCGACCAGCGCGGCGGCCAGCAGAACGGTATAGAAACTGCCCGCCAGTGCCAGCAGAATCAGGCCGCTCAGGGTAAAGCACATGCCGATAGGCAGCGACCACGGCATCGGGCGCTTATCGGTCACGTAGCCGACCACCGGCTGAAGCAGCGAGGAGGCGAGCTGGAAGGTGAGGGTAATCATGCCGATCTGTACGAAACTGAGCGAGAATTCAGCTTGTAGCAGCGGGTAGATAGCCAGAATTAACGACTGAATCATGTCGTTAAGCAGGTGAGAGAGGCTGATGGCCCCGAGAATTTTAAACGACGTGCGTGCCTGTTGCTGGGGCGCAGAGGAGCCGGACAGCCCAGGACTGGTTTCACTGATTGCCATAGATTCCACTTATATTTGATGGTGCGATGTTGGAGATAATCGATGTTGTAATAGTTATCAGCCTAAGATACCTGTCTGCGGCGTATGAAGGAAGTCTCATTTCTAAAATGAAATTCGACTATTCTTTCAGAGCGTTGTAATTTCGGCACTTGTCATTCAATCAGGGAGCGGATCATGAAATTTGTTCGACGGGGCATAGCGCTGGCGATGCTGGCGGCGCTGTCTTTGGCAAGCACGGGCGTTCAGGCCTGGGAAAAAGATAAAACCTATAAAATCACAATATTACATACCAACGATCACCATGGTCACTTCTGGCGCAGCGAATATGGTGAATACGGTTTAGCGGCGCAAAAAACGCTGGTGGATGGCATTCGCAAAGAGGTGGCCGCAGAAGGCGGTAGCGTGCTGCTGCTCTCAGGCGGCGATATCAATACGGGCGTTCCTGAGTCTGACCTACAGGACGCCGAGCCCGATTTTCGTGGCATGAATCTGGTCGGTTACGATGCGATGGCCGTCGGCAATCACGAATTCGATAACCCGCTGAGCGTGCTGCGCCAGCAGGAGAAATGGGCAAAATTCCCGTTTCTGTCGGCCAATATTTATCAGAAAAGTACCGGCGAGCGCCTGTTTAAACCGTGGGCGATCTTCAAGCGTCAGGATCTCAAAATCGCCGTGCTTGGCCTGACGACCGACGACACCGCGCGCATCGGCAACCCGGAAAACTTTACTGATATTGAGTTTCGTAAGCCTGCCGAAGAAGCGAAGCTGGTTATTCAGGAACTTCAGATGAATGAAAAACCTGATTTTATCATCGCCGCTACGCACATGGGTCACTATGACAACGGTAACCACGGTTCTAACGCACCGGGCGATGTCGAAATGGCGCGTAGCCTGCCTGCCGGGGCGCTGGCGATGATTGTGGGTGGTCACTCACAAGATCCGGTTTGCATGGCGTCGGAGAATAAAAAGCAGGTCGATTATGTGCCAGGCACGCCGTGCGCGCCGGATAAACAGAACGGCATCTGGATTGTGCAGGCCCATGAGTGGGGTAAATACGTTGGGCGCGCCGATTTTGAGTTCCGCAACGGCGAACTCAAGCTGGTGCATTATCAGCTGATCCCGGTGAACCTGAAGAAGAAAGTGACTTACGATAACGGGCAAAGTGAGCGCGTACTTTACACGCCGCAAATCCCGGAAAGCGCGCAGATGCTCTCGCTGCTGAGCCCGTTCCAGAATAAAGGCAAAGCGCAGCTCGGCGTGAAAATTGGTACGGTGAATGGTCATCTGGAAGGCGACCGCAGCAAAGTCCGTTTCGTGCAGACCAACCTTGCGCGGGTGATTCTTGCGGCGCAAATGGCGCGAACCGGCGCTGATTTCGCGGTGATGAGCGGCGGTGGGATTCGTGATTCTATCGAAGCGGGTGATATCACCTATAAAAGCGTGCTGAAAGTTCAACCGTTTGGCAACGTGGTTGTCTATGCTGACATGACGGGTAAAGAGGTGACTGATTACCTTACCGCCGTGGCACAGAAAAAGCCTGACTCCGGTGCCTACCCGCAGTTTGCCAACGTCAGTTTTATCGCGAAAGGCGGTAAGCTGACGGATCTGAAAATCAAAGGGGAGCCTGTCGACCCGGCAAAAAATTACCGTATGGCGACGCTTAATTTTAATGCCAGTGGCGGTGATGGGTATCCGCAGATTGATCAATTACCGGGCTATGTGAACACCGGGTTTATTGATGCGGAAGTGCTGAAGCAGTTTATCGAACAGAACTCGCCGATAGATGTGAATGCTTACGAACCGAAAGGGGAAGTGCGCTGGGAATAAGGGTTTTACCCCTCACCCTAACCCTCTCCCGCAGGGAGAGGGACGGATTGTGCTCAATGCAAATACGAACTCGGTTTTCTCCCTCTCCCTGCGGGAGAGGGCCGGGGTGAAGGGAAGACTGCACTCAATCTCTACGCGCAATATCCGCAAATTTCGCATCAAGAATTTTCGCCAGATCGCTTGCCGCGAGTTCGATATCCAGCCCGCGCTTGCCGCCTGATACATAGATGGTGGCAAACTCCTGCGCGGGCGCATCAATCACCGTCGGCAGGCGTTTTTTCTGCCCCAGCGGGCTGATACCGCCGACCAGATACCCGGTTGTACGCTGCGCCACCATCGGGTCGGCCATATCGACTTTTTTCGCGCCCAGCGCCTTCGCCACTTTTTTCAAATCAAGCTGACCGGCCACCGGCGTGACCGCCACGGCCAGATGCTTCATATCGCCATTGATGGCAACCAGTAAGGTTTTGTAGACCTGGTCCGCATTCAGACCCAGTTTACGCACCACTTCGTCACCAAAGTTGGTTTCGCTCGGATCGTGATCGTAGGCGTGAATCTGGAAAGAAATTTTGTTTTTTTCGAGTAACTTAACGGCGGGAGTCATAATCATCCTTTCTTACTACTAAACAGACATCCTCTAAGCATACGCCTCTGAGCTGGCTAAAAAATAGTATTATCTTGCGCAATAGTAATGGAAGTGATGATGACTTTGAGCGACAATCAAAAGATCCGAAGTGCGAACTTCGGGATAATAATAATGATGAAATTCCTCTTTGACGGGCCAATAGAGATATTGGCCATTTTTTTATTTCAGCATCTGTGGCAGGTTGCCTTCGCCGTACAGATGCAGCGCCCCAACCGCCACCACATAGCGGCCCGGCGGCAGCGCCAGCAGCATATCGCGCCACGCCTGATTACGCTGCACCATCAACACATCATACAGCGACTGGCTAAAGGTATTCGGTAGCGGTGAATTTCTGTCCGTTGGCGGCTGTTCCAGCCACCAGCCAATCATCACCTGCAACAACCGCGCGTTAGTGTGCCAGTGGGTGAGGGTGTCCTCCAGCAGCGCCAGCCCGTTATCAGGCAACTGGAGTAACAATGCAATCTGACTTGATGCGCCCTCCAGTTCCTGAATGGGAAGGGAAGCCTGCCGTGCCGCCTGCAAAAGTTGATAATCAATCCCGTAATCCGGGCGCAGGCCCAGCTTTTGCGCCTGCGTTGCCTGCATCACCATCGCGATTTGCCACAGTGGCTGGGTATCGAAACGCGCAAGCGGTAAGCCTTGCTCATCGGCCAGTTTTTCAAGCCTGGCAAGCTGCGTCGCCGTCAGGCGTTCGGCCAGGGGAGCACAAACAGGAAGGTTGTCAAAAGGTGCTTCATTGCCGGAAATATCTGCCTCAACGATCAGTGCATCGGCCTGCTGGAGCTTCTTGACCAGCTTCGGCGGCAGCGGCGACATATCGCGCGTGCCCATATGAATACTGCCGACAAGATGAAGTTCGCGACCGCCAGGCAGTGAGATATCGATGGCGGGCCAGCTATAGGGGGCGCCTCGCAGCGCGTGCCACAAGCGTTTTAGTTGATTTAACAGACTCATCCGCGCTCCCTTTGAGAAAGGTTCATGCTAGCGCGGCCATCGTAAAGGTGCAAATCTCCCTCCTGAAACTGAATCAGGAGGGAGTAGGGATCATGCCTTCGGTTTAAACCGCAGCAATCGGTTCGCGTTGCTCACAACCGTAATGGACGAGAGCGCCATTGCTGCGCCAGCGACTACCGGGTTGAGTAGCGTACCCGTTATCGGCCAGAGAATACCGGCGGCGATAGGAATACCCAGAGAATTGTAGATAAACGCGCCCAGCAGGTTCTGCTTCATATTGCGCAACGTGGCGCGGGAAATCGCCAGCGCATCCGCAACGCCCATCAGGCTGTGACGCATCAGGGTGATGGCCGCCGTTTCAATGGCCACATCGCTGCCGCCCCCCATGGCGATACCCACTTCTGCCTGCGCCAGTGCGGGCGCATCGTTGATGCCATCGCCGACCATCGCCACTTTCTGCCCCTGACGTTGCAGATTTTTAATGGCTTCGGCTTTGCCGTCCGGCAGAACACCGGCGATCACTTCATCAATACCCGCTTCTTTGGCAATGGCATTGGCGGTGGTTGGGTTGTCGCCGGTCAGCATCACCAGACGGTATCCTTCGCGGTGCAGGCGCTCCAGCGCCGCAACGCTATCGGCACGTAGCGGGTCGCGGATGGCGAACAAAGCAGCGGCTTTGCCGTCGACGGCCAGCAGTACCGGCGTGGCACCTCGTGAAGCCTGCACGTTGATTTCACTTTCCAGTTCAGCGGTTGAGATATTCTGTTCATTGAGCAGCGCCTGGTTACCCAGCAGCAGTGTATGACCCTCTGCTTCGCCGCTCACGCCCAGCCCGCGCAGGGTACGGAAGGCGTTAACCTGCGGCAACGTTGCATCGCCCGCTTTTTCCAGAATTGCCCGCGCTAACGGGTGGCTTGAACCTTGTTCCAGCGCGGCGGCAAGACGCAGCGCCTGCGCTTCTTCAACGCCTGAGAAGGTTTTCACTGCCACAACCTGCGGCTTACCTTCCGTCAGCGTGCCGGTTTTATCAAACACCAGCGTGGTAAGTTCGCTGGCCCGTTGCAGCGCGTCGGCATCACGCACCAGCACGCCGTACTCAGCCGCACGACCCACGCCAGAAATAATCGACATCGGCGTTGCAAGACCGAGAGCACACGGACAGGCGATGATCAGTACGGTGGTGGCGATCACCAGAGTGTAGACAATCTGCGGTGCCGGCCCGAAGAAGTACCAGATGGCGGCGCTGAACAGCGCGATGGCGACTACGGCAGGCACGAACACCGCCGAAATTTTATCCGCCAGTTGGCCGATTTCGGGTTTACTGCTTTGCGCCTGCCGCACCATTTTAATTATGCGCGAAAGCGTAGTATGGCTGCCTACCGCGCTGGCGCGGAACAGAACGGAACCGTCCTGTACCACCGTCCCGGCGTGAATAGCATCGCCATGACTTTTTTCTTGTGGCACCGGTTCACCGGTGAGCATCGCTTCGTCAAACCAGGCTTCACCCTGAGTGATTTCGCCATCGACCGGCACACGGTCACCGGTGGTCAGGCGCAACGTCATACCTGGCAAAACCTCGGCCAGCGGCACGGTTTTTTCACCGTCTTCCGTCACCACACGAGCAGACGGCGGCGTCAGATCGAGCAGTTTCTCCAGCGCTTTTGATGAACGCTGACGGGCGCGGGCTTCCAGCATATGCCCGAGGTTAATCAGACCGATGATCATCGCGCTGGCTTCATAATAGAGATGACGCGCTTCCATCGGGAACCACTGTGGCCACAGGTTGACGCTCATCGAATAGAGCCACGCCACACCGGTACCCAGCGCCACCAGCGTATCCATCGTCGCGGTGCCGTTTTTCAGGCTTTTCCACGCGCTACTGTAGAAGTGGCCACCGGCGAAGACCATTACGGCCAGCGTTACCAATCCGATGACAAGCCACAGTGAGCGGTTGGCGTCGGTCACCATCATGTTGTCGCCGATCATTCCCCAAATCATCACCGGGATACCGACCAACAGCGCGACAATGGCCTGCCAGCGGAAGCGCTTCATGGTGGCGAGCGCGGTTTCCTGCTGACGTTCACGACGTTTGAGATCATCTTCAATCGCTTCCGCGCCGTAGCCTGCTTTCTCTACGGCGTGAACTAAATCAGCGGCGGAGGCACTGCCCATTACCAGTGCAGTGCGCTCCGCAAGATTTACCCGTGCCTGTGCGACGCCCGGTACCGCCTGAAGGGCTTTTTGCACGCGAGAGACGCAGCTGGCGCAGCTCATTCCGTTGATCAGCAACTGCTGGCTGTCGTCCAGATCCTGGGCTGCCGGAAGCGCAGGGGTGACCGCTGTCAGGGCTTCCGACGGGATTACTGCTTCCGCCAGCGGTTTAGCCTTTGGGTGGCTTAACTCTGCGCCGTAACCCGCTTCAATAATGGTTTCGATCAGCGCTTCCGCACTGGCGCTACCGGTGACGTGGGCTTCGGTGAGGGTGACATCAGCCTGTTCAACGTCAGGACGTTTTTCCAGGCTCTCTTTTACACGTTTAACGCAGTGACCACAGGAGAGGCCATCAAGCGTCAGGTCGATAGTATTGGACATAACAGACTCCTTATCTTCTGAGTGTGAATAAGCTTAAACCTTCCCGCAAGGGGAAGGTCAAGGACGTAGTGAACAATTACCGGAATTCCTTTTTGCCGGGCTTTACTGCAACCTAAACAGGTTATACTTGGGCGAGCGATACCCCAGCATTTGGAGAAGAGGATGAACATCAGCGATGTTGCCAAAAAAACCGGTTTAACCAGTAAAGCGATTCGCTTTTATGAAGAGAAGGGGCTGGTGACGCCACCGCTGCGCAGCGAGAACGGTTATCGTAGCTACACCCAAAAACATATCGACGAATTTACGCTGTTACGTCAGGCGCGCCAGGTAGGATTTAATCTGGAAGAGTGTGGCGAACTGGTGACGCTGTTCAACGACCCGAAACGCCACAGCGCTGATGTGAAAGCGCATACTTTGCAGAAAGTCGCTGAAATTGAAAAGCATATCAGCGACCTGCAGGCGATGCGCGATCAACTTCTTGCGCTCGCGGCGTCATGCCCTGGCGATGATGGCGTGGACTGCCCGATCATTGACCACTTATCGGGCTGTTGTCAGCATAAAAAACAGGCTTAACGTTTTACCTGTTCAAAGAGTCGGACGCGCAGCGTAATACCTTCAACTGCTACGACTTCAACTTTTGACCCCGCAGGCAAGTCGTCATCAGCAATCACTGGCCAGGCGCTGTCGCCCACCCGAACTTGTCCACGACCATTCACCAGGGCGTTATCCAGGGTAAAACGCTGCCCCACAAGTTGTTGTCCGCGTTGATTAAGCTGGCTGTCGGCGGGTTTCTGCTCTTTAACCTGGCGCGCGAGCCATTTTGACCACAGCCACGCCGCCAGCAGCGTCAGGATACAGAAGATAACCGCCTGCCACTCCCAACTGACGGGCAGGATCCAGGTCAGCAGGCCGGTGATCACCCCGGCAACGCCGCTCCACAGCAGATAACCGTTGCCACCCAGCATCTCGGCGGCGAGTAACAGACCGCCGAGGCTTAACCAGAAAATATGCGGATGAGCCAGAATCATCTCGACCATTATCTTTTCCGTTCGTTGGCGCTGTCTTTAATCAGTTCGGCCACGCCAGCAATAGATCCCATCAGGCTGCTGGCATCCAGAGGCATCATGACGACTTTGCTGTTACTGGATGAACCAATTTGCTGGAGCGCTTCGGTGTATTTCTGCGCGACGAAGTAGTTGACCGCCTGAATGTCCCCGGCAGCAATGGCTTCTGACACCATTTTGGTTGCGCGCGCTTCCGCTTCTGCGGAACGTTCACGGGCTTCCGCTTCAAGGAAGGCCGACTGACGTTCACCTTCCGCCTTGAGGATCTTCGACTGTTTTTCCCCTTCGGCTTTAACGATTTCCGCCTGGCGAATACCTTCCGCCTCCAGAATATAGGCACGTTTTGTACGTTCCGCTTTCATCTGGGCGTTCATCGACGCAATCAGTTCTGCGGGCGGGCGAACATCGCGGATTTCGATACGGGTAACTTTAATGCCCCATGGGTTGGTGGCTTCATCAACGATATGCAACAGACGCGTGTTGATGCTGTCGCGCTGGGAGAGCATTTCATCCAACTCCATAGAACCCAGCACGGTACGGATGTTGGTCATCGTCAGGTTGATGATCGCCAGTTCCAGGTTGCTTACCTCATAGGCAGCCTTTGGCGCATCAATGACCTGAATAAAACAGACGGCGTCGATGGTGACGTTGGCGTTATCTTTGGAGATAACTTCCTGAGACGGAATATCTAAAACCTGCTCCATCATGTTGATCTTACGACCAATCCTGTCCATGAAGGGGACAACAAGGCTGAGCCCAGGCTGAAGCGTATTGGTATAGCGGCCAAAACGTTCGACCGTCCATTGGTAGCCCTGAGGAACGATTTTGACGCCAGCGGCAACCACCACCAGCACAACAAAAATCATGATAGGGATAAATATCAGCATGAAACCTCCTGTTAAACCGTCCGTATAGATACGCGGCATGTGCCGCTGCTGAGGTTAAGTATATCGACTACCATGACGAAATTCGCCTGCCAGATTTTGATATTGCTTCACTTTAGACCTAATGTCCGGAACAAGACATTTTAAAAGAACTGCTAATTGTGTTTTAAAAAAGCCCCTCTTAAAACCGGTAGGGAAAAGCGGGAAACATCATGCAGACACGACTATCGTTTTTTAACGTATCGGGCAGCACGAAGGCCAGCAGTGTTAATTCTTCATTTCTCTCATGATGTTCATCATAAAATCTGTTGAGAATCATCGCTGACGGAGAAGCTATCTGCGGCAAGGAGGAAGCTCACCGCAGCTTCATGTCTGTTTTCGTCACCTGAGGCAACCAATGCAGTGTGATCTTCATGGAGGATTACGCTGTGTCCTGCAATGATCTCAGCGTTCCGCCAGACGTTTATCATGAGCAGTCTGGGTACTGGAACGGCTATAAAATCACAGAACGTAAGGTTAATAAAAAGGTTCTGAAATACTTAAAAAAGAACTTTTCTGACGGAATAAACGTTACTGGAGAAGAGAAAAGGCGTTCTCTAATATGCGCGGTGAGCGCCATTTTTATTGCATCAGCGAAATAGATAAATTCGATTAACGCCTCATCCTTAAAAATCGTTACACTGTGTCCATTAGTCCGGAACAGGAGTTTCAAATAATTATGAAGGAAGGCAACGCGATTCTGCAATTAACAGGCGTGGGTTATCGCATCGGTGAACGGCAAGTGCTAAACGATATCAATTTCAGCATTGCGCCGGGTGAGTTTAAGCTGATAACCGGCCCCTCGGGCTGTGGTAAAAGTACATTATTAAAAATCATCGCTTCGCTATTAAGCCCGTGTGAAGGAACCATTCAGTTTAAAGGACAGGATTACACCACACTGTCCCCAGAGCAGTATCGCCAGCAGGTTTCCTACTGCGCGCAGACGCCCGCTTTGTTTGGCGAGACGGTCTATGACAACCTGATTTTCCCCTGGCAGATCCGGAATAAACGCACCGAACCGGATACCTTTCTGGGCTTCCTGACGCGGTTTGGCTTACCTGAAGAGACGTTATCAAAATCAATCAACGATCTTTCTGGCGGTGAAAAGCAGCGTATTTCCCTGATCCGCAACCTACAATTTTTGCCGGATGTTTTATTACTGGATGAAATTACCAGTGCACTTGATGAAGAAAATAAGCATAACGTGAACGATATTATTCATCGCTATGTACGGGAGAAAAATATTGCTGTGCTGTGGGTCACCCACGATAAAGATGAAATAGAACATGCGGATGATGTCATTACATTACCGCTCTCGGGAAAGGATGTGCAGGAGGCCACCCATGAATGAACATGCCATTACCAATGAATCGCTGGCGCTCTCAATGGTATTAGTGCTGGTGGCGATTTTGGTGAGCTACCGGGAAAAGCTGGCGCTGGAAAAAGATATTATCTGGAGTATTTGCCGGGCGGTTGTACAGCTGATTATTGTTGGCTATGTGCTGAAATACATTTTCAATGTTAACCACGCGATTCTGACGCTGTTAATGGTGCTGTTTATCTGCTTTAACGCCGCGTATAACGCGCAAAAACGCAGTAAATACATCAGCAAAGCGTTTATGTCGTCGTTTATCGCCATCACCACCGGGGCCGGGTTAACGCTGGCAGTTCTGGTCTTTTCGGGCTCGATTGAATTTACGCCGATGCAGGTGATCCCCATTTCCGGGATGATTGCCGGCAATGCGATGGTGGCGGTGGGGCTGTGTTACAACAATCTTGGGCAGCGCTTTAGTGCTGAGCAGCAGCAGATTCAGGAGAAACTTAGCCTGGGCGCGACGCCTAAAATGGCGTCTGCGAGGCTTATCCGGGAAAGTATTCGCGCGTCGCTGATCCCAACCGTGGATTCGGCAAAAACGGTAGGGCTGGTGAGTTTACCGGGCATGATGTCGGGGCTGATATTTGCAGGTATCGACCCGGTGAAGGCGATTAAATATCAGATAATGGTGACGTTTATGCTGTTATCGACGGCCAGTTTATCAACGATTATTGCCTGCTATCTGACGTACCGGAAATTTTACAATTCACGCCATCAACTGGTGGTGTCGCAGTTGAAGAAGGGATGAAACCGCACACAACGCCCTCACCCTGGCCCTCTCCCAAGGGGAGAGGGAGAAAACTGCAGACACTTAAACTTTGGCACGATCGGTCCCCTCTCCCTCAAGGGAGTGTACGGTCCGGGGACATGGTAGACAGGTGTTCGGGGACATGGTGAACACTTTTTAAC
>NZ_QBJC02000031.1:0-39804 GCF_003057695.2 Pseudocitrobacter sp. RIT415
GCATTTCCGGATTCTTACACAACCACTGGATCGTTCAACCGATCCTTAACTGATCGGCATTACTCCCGAAGGAGCCATTTTGCTATTTGATATCGGCCAGCGCTGCTTCTTTGTTCGGGAAGAAGGTCAGGCGACCAGGAATCGGTTTGATTCCGGCGCGCGCCATCGTGCGCAGCGGCTGGAATTCCATATTCGACACCCGCAGTTCACATCCTTCAGGTAATTTCCCAACAAATCGCTGAAACGCATCCAGGCCACCTGCATCCAGTACCGGCACGGCGTCCCACTTCAGCACTACAATGCGTTTACCTGCAATACGTGATTCCAGATCGGTAAACAAATTTTCGGCAGCGGCGAAGAACAGAGGGCCGATCACGCGAAGTACCAGGACATCATCGGGTACGTCTACATTTACCGGCGACAGGCGGGTCATCTGCGCGATTCGGCGCATAAACAGCAGTGATGCCAGCACAATCCCGACGCTAATGGCGATAACCATGTCGAACAGCACCGTCAGCGACATACAGATAAGCATCACGATGATGTCATCTTTCGGCGCGCGGCGAAGCAGGTTAACCACTTTATGCGCTTCACTCATGTTCCATGCCACCATCAGCAGCAGGGCGGCCATCGCTGAAAGCGGCAGCCAGGAGAGCAGCGGTGCGAGGATCAGCAGCGCCAGAATAACCAGAATCGCGTGGATCACCGCAGAAACGGGTGAAGTTGCCCCGGCACGCACGTTGGCGGCAGAGCGGGCGATGGCGGCGGTGGCGGTGATGCCACCAAAGAACGGCGCGGCAATATTTCCCAGCCCCTGACCAATCAGTTCGCTGTTGGCTTTGTGTTTGGTGCCGGTCATACCGTCGAGCACCACGGCGCAGAGCAGAGACTCTATCGCCCCCAGCATCGCCATTGAGAAGGCGGCAGGCAGCAGGGCGCGTAGCGATGCCCAGCTTAGCGTGAAGTCTGAACCCGGCATATCCCATGGCAGCACCAGTTGCGGCAGCAGTTGCGGGATGCCATTACCCTGCGAACCATCCGCCAGTACGTAGTGGAACTGAGAGCCGATAGTCGCGACGTGACCGCCCAACATGTTGACGATAAACATGACCAGGCAGCCGGCAATCAGCGCGGGCAGGTGGCCTGGCAGGCGAATGCCAAGGCGTGGCCAGAAAATAAGCGTGCCGAGCGTGACGATACCAATCGCCGCATCGCCAAAATTGGTGGTAGGCAGCGCCATGACCAGCGCGCCGACCTTTTGCAGATAGTGTTCCGGCACGTGCGTCAGTTGCAGACCCAGGAAGTCTTTTATCTGCATTGTCCCGATGGTGATACCAATACCGGAGGTAAAGCCCAGCGTGACAGAAAGAGGAATGTATTCGATTAAGCGGCCAAAACGCGCAAGGCCAAAAAGAATCAAAAATACCCCGGACATCAGCGTGGCGACCAGCAGCCCGGCGAGGCCAAACTGTTGTGATACGGGATAAAGGATAACGACAAAGGCGGCTGTTGGCCCGGATACGCTAAAGCGGGAGCCCCCGGTTAGGGCAATAACAATCCCTGCAACGGCAGAGGTATACAGGCCGTACTGTGGCGCCACGCCGCTACCGATTGCCAGCGCCATCGCCAGTGGGATAGCAATAATACCGACAGTGATCCCGGCGATAACATCGCGTGTAAAGCGGGATACGGTGTACTTCTCTTTCCAGCACGCATCGATGAGAGCGCGGAAAGGCATCACCTGTGAGGAGAAGATTTTATTCACAATAATGTTTCATCCGTGAGCGCATCATCTGTCATGTGAATGGCAGGTGAAGGAGGCATAGGTCATACAAATAGTTACTATAGACAAAAAAACCCGCCGCAGCGGGTTTTTTAACCAGGTTCGATTAGTGTTCGAACATGGCAGAAATGGATTCTTCGTTGCTGATACGACGAATCGCTTCGGCCAACATCCCGGACAGGGTCAGTGTACGAACGTTAGGCAGCGCTTTGATTTCATCCGACAGCGGGATGGTATCGCAGACGACCACTTCGTCGATAACCGAATTGCGCAGGTTGTTTACCGCATTGCCAGAGAAGATCGGGTGGGTTGCGTAAGCAAATACGCGTTTTGCACCACGTTCTTTCAGGGCTTCAGCTGCTTTGCACAGTGTGCCGCCGGTGTCGATCATGTCGTCTACCAGAACGCAGTCACGGCCAGCAACGTCACCGATGATATGCATCACCTGAGAAACGTTCGCACGCGGGCGACGTTTGTCGATGATAGCCATGTCGGTATCATTGAGCAGTTTTGCGATGGCGCGAGCACGAACAACGCCGCCGATATCCGGGGAAACCACAATCGGGTTGTCCAGATTCAGTTGCAGCATATCTTCGAGCAGGATTGGGCTACCGAATACGTTATCTACCGGTACATCGAAGAAGCCCTGAATCTGTTCAGCATGCAGGTCAACGGTCAGTACGCGGTCAACGCCGACGCTGGACAGGAAGTCAGCGACAACTTTTGCCGTAATGGGTACACGCGCGGAACGCACGCGGCGGTCCTGACGGGCATAGCCAAAGTAAGGGATAACGGCTGTGATACGGCCTGCGGAAGCACGACGCAGAGCATCAACCATAACAACCAATTCCATCAGGTTGTCGTTGGTGGGAGCACAAGTGGACTGGATGATGAAAATATCACCACCGCGTACATTTTCGTTAATTTGTACGCTGACTTCACCATCGCTAAAACGACCGACAGCGGCGTCGCCAAGAGAAGTGTACAGGCGGTTGGCAATACGTTGTGCTAGTTCCGGGGTGGCGTTACCAGCAAAAAGCTTCATATCAGGCACGAGAAGAACCTCAGGCATGCGTCCATTGGTGGAAAGAATCAGCCAAAAACTGTGCGGGCCAGGCTATATTCTTCCCAGGCGGTGTATTAAAGAGCGCGATGCAACGTCTGGAACAGGGTGACGTTGTCACCGAAACTCAGCTTGCCCGGCTAAAGCATGGATTGATGGAGTGGAGAAAGGTTGACACCCTTAGCCACAAAGCCATTAAACCATTCCGGGGCTTGCTCCAGCACCTGACGAGCAGCGAGTTCTGTGTCGAATTCAGCAAAAACACAGGCCCCTGTGCCAGTCAGGCGCGACGGCGCGTATTCTAACAGCCAGGAAAGCACCTCATCAACCTCGCGAAAACGTTTTCTTGCGATAACCTCGCAATCATTGCGAAATTCACATTTTAATAACGTGTCTATTGACCTTTTGGGCGTATTCCGGGGCAAATCTGGATCCTTAAAAATCACCGGCGTGGGAATGCTGACGCCAGGATGAACAACCAGATACCATTTTTCAGCTACATCGATGGGCGTGAGTTGCTCGCCAACGCCTTCAGCAAAGGCGGCGTGGCCACGAACAAATACGGGCACATCGGCGCCCAGCGTTAAGCCAATCGCGGCCAGCTCATCTTCTGAAAAACCACACTGCCAGAGATGATTCAGGGCGACCAGTACCGTGGCGGCATTAGACGAGCCGCCACCGAGACCGCCGCCCATTGGCAGCCGTTTTTCGATACTGATGTCGGCGCCGCTGCCTTCCGGCAAACGCTGCGTCTGCGCCGCCATTTTCATCAGCAGGCGCGCGGCGCGGATGATGAGATTATCCTCGTCCGGCACGTCCTTAAGCGGCGTTAGCAGGCGCAGTTGCCCGTCCTGACGCGGCTCGATGGTTAAGGTATCGCCGTAGTCGAGAAACTGAAACAGCGTCTGCAACTCGTGATAACCGTCGGCGCGTTGCCCGGTGATATATAAAAACAGGTTCAGCTTTGCGGGAGAGGGCCAACGGGTCATCATTTCACGATCCAGTTATCCATTTTCAGCTTGATGCGCTGGGAACCTTCAGTGAGTTCCATATTTGAAGGCAGCGCCGGTTTCTGGTCGTTGTAACCGCCGTACACCACTTTCCAGGTTTTGCCGTTTTGCGTGTAATTCACTTCGCGCAGGCGATACTGGTCGTCGAGTGTGTAATCGGTCGCGTCGCCTGGCAGGCCTAAAATCCACTGACGCAGGCTGTTGAGCGGAATCGGCATGCCGGTGAGCTTACCAATCATCTCTTCGCCATCCTCGGCGGTGTAGGTTTTGCCCTGATTATCGACCAACTGCGCTGAGCCAGGCTGCGCGGTAAGCGACAGCTCGGTGCTGCCCAGCGGGTTGGTTAGCAGCAGTCGGTAACGATCCTGACCGGTCTGCTGCCAGAAGAAGCGCGCATAAACTTTTTGTTCATCAGAGAGATACGCGAATGCACCGCGGGTTTGATACTGGTTCAGCTTGCGAATTTCCTGCTGATGTACACGCCACTGTGGCGAGTCCGGGCTTTTCCCCGGCCCTTGCGGTGGTGTGGTCACACAAGCGGTAAGAACGAGGCTTGCCAGCGGCAGCAGACGAATCAGGCGAAAGTCAGACAGGGTCATGATAATGACAATCCTTGCGATAGGTAGCAGTTATAACCCTTAATGCTAGCGTCGCGGCGGAGCAGCGTCTACGCTCAAGTTGTCTTAAATCATTAAATTCTCTTGGCTATCCGATTGAACAGAAGGTGAGCGATGACACTACTCCAAAAGGGGAGCGTCTCTTTTATTGATCTCGCGCATCCTGTATGATGCGCTCAGACTAACCTTATCAACGCTGGTACTACTCCCGCAACATGACCCTTTTAGCGCTTGGCATCAACCACAAAACAGCACCGGTAGCGCTGCGAGAACGTGTTTCGTTTTCGCCGGATACGCTTGACCAGGCGCTGCAGAGCCTGCTGGCTCAGCCAATGGTGCAGGGGGGCGTGGTGTTGTCGACCTGTAATCGCACCGAGCTATACCTGAGTGTGGAAGAGCAGGACAACCTTCACGACGCCATCGTGCGCTGGTTATGCGACTACCATCAGTTGAACGAAACCGAGCTGCGTGAAAGCCTGTACTGGCATCAGGATAACGATGCCGTCAGCCACCTGATGCGCGTGGCGAGCGGCCTCGATTCGCTGGTGCTGGGCGAGCCGCAAATTCTCGGACAGGTTAAGAAAGCCTTCGCGGATTCCGCGCAGGGGCATTTGCATGCCAGCGAACTTGAGCGCATGTTCCAGAAATCGTTCTCGGTCGCCAAACGCGTGCGCACCGAAACCGATATCGGTGCAAGTGCAGTGTCTGTAGCGTTTGCGGCCTGTACGCTGGCGCGACAAATTTTTGAATCACTCTCTACCGTCACCGTGCTGCTGGTCGGCGCAGGCGAAACCATTGAACTGGTGGCGCGTCATTTGCGTGAACATCACGTCAAGAAGATGCTGATTGCCAACCGTACCCGCGAACGCGCGCAGGTGCTGGCGCAGGAAGTGGGCGCGGAAGTGATTGCGTTAAGCGATGTCGACGAGCGCTTAAAAGACGCGGATATCATCATCAGTTCTACCGCCAGCCCGCTGCCGATTATCGGAAAAGGGATGGTCGAACGTGCGTTAAAAGCCCGCCGAAACCAGCCGATGCTTTTGGTGGATATCGCCGTACCGCGTGACGTCGAGCCCGAAGTGGGCAAACTGGCTAACGCCTATCTTTACAGCGTGGATGATTTGCAAAACATCATTCAGCACAACCTTGCCCAGCGCAAAGCCGCTGCGGTGCAGGCTGAAACCATTGTCGAGCAGGAAACCAGCGAATTTATGGCCTGGCTGCGCGCGCAAAGCGCCAGCGATGTCATTCGCGAATACCGTTCACAGGCCGAAATGGCGCGTGAAGAGCTCACCGCGAAAGCGCTTGCGGCGCTGGAGCAGGGCGGCGACGCCCAGGCTATTTTGCAGGACCTGTCGCGTAAGCTGACCAACCGCCTGATCCACGCTCCAACCAAATCTCTTCAGCAGGCCGCCCGTGACGGGGATGACGAACGCCTGCATATTCTGCGCAACAGCCTCGGGCTGGAGTAGCACAACTCTTTCTATTACAAGGTGCATTTACGCCAATGAAGCCTTCTATTGTTGCCAAACTGGAAGCTCTGTACGAGCGCCATGAAGAAGTTCAGGCGCTGCTGGGTGATGCAGAGACCATCGCCGATCAGGAGCGTTTCCGGGCGCTGTCGCGCGAGTACGCGCAGCTGAGCGACGTTTCACGTTGTTACACTGACTGGCGTCAGGCTCAGGACGATATTGAAACCGCCCAGATGATGCTGGACGACCTGGAAATGCGCGAAATGGCGCAGGAAGAATTACAGGACGCCAAAGCGCGGGAAGAAGAGCTGGAACAACAACTTCAGGTTCTGCTGTTGCCGCGCGACCCGGATGACGAACGCAACGCCTACGTTGAAGTGCGCGCTGGCACCGGCGGTGACGAAGCCGCGCTGTTTGCGGGTGACCTCTTCCGGATGTACAGCCGCTATGCAGAAGCGCGCCGCTGGCGTGTGGAAATCATGAGCGCCAACGAAGGTGAGCATGGCGGGTTCAAAGAGGTGATCGCCAAAATCAGCGGCGAAGGCGTGTATGGCCGTCTGAAATTTGAATCCGGCGGACACCGCGTGCAGCGCGTTCCGGCAACGGAATCGCAGGGGCGTATCCATACTTCGGCGTGTACCGTTGCGGTGATGCCGGAGCTGCCGGAAGCCGAGCTGCCCGATATCAACCCGTCAGAGCTGCGTATCGATACTTTCCGCTCCTCGGGCGCGGGCGGTCAGCACGTTAACACCACCGACTCGGCAATCCGTATTACCCACTTGCCAACCGGTATTGTGGTGGAGTGTCAGGACGAACGTTCGCAGCACAAAAACAAAGCGAAGGCGCTCTCCGTGCTGGGTTCTCGTATTCGTGCCGCTGAAATAGCTAAACGTCAGCAGGCGGAAGCGTCCACGCGCCGTAACCTGCTGGGCACGGGCGATCGTAGCGACCGTAATCGTACCTATAACTTCCCGCAAGGGCGTGTGACCGATCACCGCATTAACCTGACGCTCTACCGTCTGGATGAAGTCATGGAAGGCAAATTGGATATGCTGATCGAGCCTATTGTTCAGGAATATCAGGCCGACCAGCTTGCGGCGCTATCTGAACAGGAATGATGACTTACCAACAGTGGCTGAAACAGGCAATTGAACGGCTGCGGGAGAGTGAAAGCCCGCGCCGGGATGCTGAGATCTTACTTGGACACATCACCGGTAAGACGCGAACGTTTATCATGGCATTTGACGAAACGGTATTGACGTCCGCTGAACGGGCGCCGCTCGATACGCTGCTGGCACGCCGCGAACGCGGTGAGCCGATTGCGCATTTAGTGGGCATGCGCGAATTCTGGTCACTGCCGCTGGCGGTGTCTCCCGTCACCCTGATTCCTCGCCCGGACACCGAATGTCTGGTGGAGCAGGCGTTAGCTCGCTTGCCTGAAGAGCCCTGTGAGATCCTCGATTTAGGTACCGGCACCGGCGCGATAGCTTTGGCGATTGCCAGCGAAAGACCAGATTGCCGCGTGACGGCTGTTGATTTTATCGCCGATGCCGTCGCGCTGGCGCAGCAGAACGCGCAAACGCTGGGCATAGACAACGTGACTATTCTGCAAAGTGACTGGTTCAGTGCGCTCGCCGGGCGGCAGTTCGCCATGATCGTCAGTAATCCTCCCTATATTGATGAACAGGATCCGCATCTCTCTCAGGGTGACGTTCGCTTCGAACCTAAAACAGCGCTGGTTGCCGCCGATGAAGGGCTTGCCGATCTCGCGCAGATTATCCATGACGGCCGTCTGGCGCTGTTGTCTGGTGGCGTCATGCTGTTGGAACATGGCTGGACGCAGGGTGACGCGGTACGCCAACTGTTCACCGACGCGGGCTATCTGCAGGCGCAAACCTGTAAAGATTACGGGAATAACGATCGCCTGACGCTTGCCATCTGGCCTGGAGCCGCGCAATGAGCCTGTTTAGCGTCATTTTGCCTATCCATGTTGTCAGCGCGATTTTTTCGGTCTCGCTTTTTGCACTCCGCTACTGGTGGACGTGGAGTAATGATTCACGTCTGAAATTGCGTTGGGTACGTGTATTACCGCACACTATAGATAGCGTGCTGCTGCTTAGCGGTATCGCGCTGATGGTAATAGCCCATGTTTATCCCTTCACCCCACAAGGTACGTGGCTGACGGAGAAACTGTTTGGCGTTATCATCTACATCGTTTTGGGTTTTGTTGCGCTCGGACGTCGCTGTCCGCGCAGTCAGCAGCGAGGCTTTATTGCCTTTCTACTGGGGCTGGTGGTGTTGTGCATCATCGTTAAACTCGCCATCACTAAAGTTCCGTTGTTGGGGTAAGGTATGAAGTCATTGGCTGATTTTGAATTTAATAAAGCGCCGCTATGCGAAGGCATGGTTCTGGTGTCAGAGTTAATCCGTGATGATTTCCCGACACAGCGCGTAAATGAACAACTGGAGTGCCTGCTGGCGCTGGCGCAGGAGGAGATCAGCCCCTCCTGGACGCTGACCCGGCAGATGGAACGCCTGATTGAACTCTTCTATCATGAATGGCATTTCAGCGATTCAAAAGGCGTTTATCGTCTTTCGGACGCGTTATGGCTGGATCAGGTACTGAAGAATCGCCAGGGGAGCGCCGTGTCGCTTGGTGCAATTATGCTCTGGCTCGCCGAGCGTCTTTCGATTCCTGTGGTGCCGGTGATTTTCCCAACCCAGTTGCTGTTGCGCGCGGATGTTGACAACGAAGAGTTGTGGCTTATCAACCCGTTTAACGGCGATACGCTGGATGAACACACGCTGGAAGTGTGGCTGAAAGGCAATATCAGCCCAATGGCGGAGCTGTTTAATGAAGATCTGGACGAAGCCGATAATGCGGAAGTGATCCGTAAACTGCTCGATACCCTGAAATCGGCATTAATGGAAGAACAGCAGATGGAACTGGCGCTGCGCACCAGTGAAGCACTGTTGCAGTTTAACCCGGAAGATCCGTATGAAATTCGCGATCGCGGGCTTATCTATGCGCAACTGGAATGTGAGCATATTGCATTGAATGACCTGAGTTATTTTGTCGAACAGTGCCCGGAAGATCCGATTAGCGAGATGATTCGCGCGCAGATAAACACTATCGCGCAGAAACAAATTACCCTTCACTAAAATCCTGGGATTCCGGTTATACTCGCGGGCAATTATGTGACGTCATTATTGGCAGGAATGCCTGGACGCATCCCGAGATGACTGGAGTATTTACCCTAATAAGGCGATCTTATGAAACAGAAAGTGGTCAGTATTGGTGATATCAACGTAGCAAACGACCTGCCGTTCGTGCTGTTTGGCGGCATGAACGTGCTGGAATCGCGCGACCTGGCGATGCGTATCTGTGAGCACTACGTTACCGTTACCCAGAAACTGGGTATCCCTTACGTTTTCAAAGCGTCGTTTGATAAAGCTAACCGTTCCTCCATTCACTCTTACCGTGGCCCGGGCCTGGAAGAGGGGATGAAAATCTTCCAGGAACTGAAACAGACTTTTGGCGTAAAAATCATTACCGACGTTCACGAAGCCAGCCAGGCGCAGCCGGTTGCCGACGTGGTGGATGTGATTCAGCTGCCCGCGTTTCTTGCTCGTCAGACCGACCTGGTGGAAGCGATGGCGAAAACCGGCGCGGTCATCAACGTCAAAAAACCGCAGTTCGTAAGCCCAGGCCAGATGGGGAACATCGTCGATAAATTCATCGAAGGCGGTAATGACAAAGTGATCCTGTGTGACCGTGGCGCAAACTTCGGTTACGACAATCTGGTTGTCGATATGCTGGGCTTTGGCGTAATGAAAAAAGCGTCCAACAACTCACCGGTTATCTTCGACGTTACCCATGCGTTGCAGTGCCGCGACCCGTTTGGTGCAGCATCTGGTGGTCGTCGTGCGCAGGTGACCGAACTGGCTCGCGCCGGTATGGCGGTCGGTATTGCGGGCCTGTTCATTGAAGCACATCCAGACCCAGACCACGCGCGTTGCGACGGCCCGTCCGCGCTGCCATTGGATAAACTGGAACCCTTCCTGAAGCAGATGAAAGCGATCGACGACCTGGTGAAAAGCTTCGACGAGCTCGATACCAGCAAGTAATCACGCGTTACTGCATTTCTATCAAAGCCTTACTGTTAACAGTAAGGCTTTTTAATTTGTGCCAGCGACAAAAAAGGCCGCAGGTTGTTACCCCTGCGGCCCGTTTCGGGCGCATGTTGTCATCACGACAGCCAGACACCCGCCTTCACATTACTTCCTGTTACGCCACCAGCCAATAATCGCTGCGGTGATAATACCCGCGAGGATTGGGGCCGCCAGGTCGTGCCAGAACATCACGCTAAACTGCACGAGCGTCATATAGCCGCCTATTGTCATGACAACGATTCGCGGCTATTCTTGAACTGTTGAGGATCAAGATTAGCCCCCGTTATGTTGTCAGGTTTACGCCTTACAACGTGCGGGGGGTTTCTCTTTCCAGCAACCAACGCCGCCGGGGATCAAGCCCCCGCAACATTGCGCCTCACCGGAAGAGTCCGGCTTGGTGCGGATTCTACGTCTTAGGCATTACTCATTTCATTCATAGAGTGCGTGTAATGCGGGATGCTTTCCCGTCTTTTATCACTTATTGCATTCGCTTCACCCTTTTTTCATACGTGCTCGCAATTTTCAATGTACTCAGACGGTTATACCCATGCTTACCGGGTGTCGAATTTCAGGCACAAAAAAGGCCGCAGGCTATTACCCCTGCGGCCCGTTTCGGGCGCATGTTGTCATCACGACAGCCTGACACCCGCCTTCACGTTACTTCCTGTTACGCCACCAGCCGACAATCGCTGCGGAGATAATACCCGCAAGGATTGGGGCTGCCAGGTCGTGCCAGAACATCACGCTAAACTGCACGAGCGTCATATAGCCGCCTATTGTCATGACAGCGATTCGCGGCTATCCTTGAATTGTTGTGGTTCAAGAATGGCCCCCGTTATGTTGTCAGGTTTACGCCTTACAACGTGCGGGGGTTTTCTCTTTCCAGCAACCAACGCCGCCGGGGATCAAGCCCCCGCAACATTGCGCCTCACCGGAAGATTCCGGCTTGGTGTGGATTCTACGTCTTCGCCATTCCTTACTTCATTCTCAGAATGCGCGCGATGCGAGATGTTTTCTGATGTTTCATTCTCTTTTGCATTCCTTTCTCTAAATCTCCCATACCTGCTCGCAATTCTGACGGGTATTCTCCGAATGCCAGTCAGTCATTACTTTTTTCTCACGCCATACCGTCCTGGGCTAAGGCTTTTTTTGTGTATGAAGGTTTTGCGGACGGCGATACACTTTGCGCTTTCAGGGAGGGAAAATGATGAACAGGAGAGGATTTCTGGCGGTCGGTATTTTGCTAATTCCTCTGTTTGCAAAGGCTGAAATACCAGGGCATCAACAGCGAATGCTGGAATTTGCTGAACATGCGATTGTGCAGGGAAAAGGCGCGGAGCCGGAATTAGGGCTGGATGTGATTGGTGAGAGTAATAGTCCTCAATCATTACAATTCCTGACTGAGCTTGTTCGCTGGCAGCGAGGAATGGATGCCGGGCAGGGGGAATCGTATACCTGTTACCTGTTGAGTAAAGGAAACGCGATTCTGCCCTATCTTGAGCAGATGGACCCGGCAGCGTTACGGCAGAAATGTGTAGCTGAGTTCAATGGCAGAAAGTATGGTTTAAAATCCAGTGATAACGTGGATTATATCTGCCGAAGTGAAAAAAATATCCGTTTAAAAAAAGCAGACATTACCGCGGGTCTACGTGATGGCATAGTTTGTAATGATGAAGACTGGTGAGGTGGCGTCCCTGGGCGAATTTCATTGCAGGGTTACAGAAGATGATGATCTTCTCGGCATTTTTGATAACGGTTATTCGGTAAAGCTGCCGCGAAAAGCGAGCTTTTAGCAATGATGAAACGCTTAAGTAAGTACACAAAAAAGGCCGCAGGCTATTACCCCTGCGGCCCGTTTCGGGCGCATGTTGTCATCACGACAGCCAGACACCCGCCTTCACGTTACTTCCTGTTACGCCACCAGCCGACAATCGCTGCGGAGATAATACCCGCAAGGATTGGGGCCGCCAGGTCGTGCCAGAAAATCACGCTAAACTGCACGAGCGTCATATAGCCGCCTATTGTCATGACAACGATTCGCGGCTATCCTTGAATTGTTCTGGTTCAAGAATGGCCCCCGTAATGTTGTCAGGTTTACGCCTTACAACGTGCGGGGGTTTTCTCTTTCCAGCAACCAACGCCGCCGGGGATCAAGCCCCCGCAACATTGCGCCTCACCGGATGATTCCGGCTTGGTGCGGATTCTACGTTGTCTGCATTGCGCACTTCACTCTCAAAAGACGCGCGATGCGAAAAGCCTTCCGGTTTTTCATCATCGTTTGCAGCCGTTTCGGTCGCATTCTCGCGGACGCTCGCAATACCGGCTGTCGGGACACGTAATCAGGCAAAGATGGTCATCAGATAGGCGGCAAACAGCGCCAGATGCGCGGCTCCGTTTAGCACATTGGTACGCCCGGTGGAGAATGAGATCTGGCACAGCACTAATGATGCAACCATGACGACCATTTCCGGTGCGCCGAGCCCAAACACCAGATCATTACCGGTCATGAAGGCGATCAGCGTGACAACCGGAACGGTAAGGGAAATCGTCGCCAGGACGGAACCAAAGAACAGGTTCATCGCACGCTGTACCTGATTATTCAGGACCGCTTTCAGTGCGCCCAGGCCTTCAGGCGACAGTATTAACAGCGCCACCAGGAAACCGGTAAATGCGACAGGTGCGTTCAGAGTCGTGAGAAGCGTTTCCAGTGGATTAGCATTCATTTTGGTAACGGCAATGACAGCAATCAGGTGCACAATCAGCCACGCGGCGTGCCAGACGTTGCTGTGGGCGGACGGTTTACCATGATGGGGGTCATCGTCGTCGCCATCGTCTTCATGTTCGTAGACAAACAGGCTCTGGTGCGTCTTCGTCTGAATCAGCAAGAATACGCCATACATCGCGGCAGAAATCAGTGCCACCAGCAAAGATTGGCCGATCGTGAAGTTCGCTCCTGGCAGCGCCATTGGGAACACCAGTACGATAATCGCCAGCGGGAAGAGGGCAATCAGATACTGTTTGATACCGAACAGATTGACGTACTGCGTCGCAAATTTACGCCCGCCCAGCAATAGTGAGAAGCCCACCAGGCCGCCGGTAACAATCATAATGATGGAATAGAGCGTATCGCGCATCAGCGTAGGGGCGGCATCACCCGTCGCCATGAGCGCGGAAATCAGGCTCACTTCCAGAATAACGACAGAAAGACTTAAAATAAGAGAACCGTACGGTTCCCCAAGGCGGTGCGCCAGCACGTCGGCGTGGCGAACAACGCTGAATGCGCTGCTAAGAATACCGATAAGCGCCAGGATATTAATCCCGACGACGACTGGCAATGATTGACTGCTTCCCCAGAAGAACAATATTGCCAGCGCAATAACCGGAAAAATGAGAGAAGTCTCCTTATGGCGGGTTTTTACCGCCTCTTGTACATGCGTCATGTCCATCTCCGTTAGTGCAGGTGTTTATAATTATATACTTAGAATATTTCTAATCGTCACAGCATAAGTTTATAAATTAACAGACAACGTCTTATATATAACTATTTTTTACTAAAATTTACCCTGATTGATAACTTTTAATTTGAGTTGTCAAAAAGGTTTGTTATCTATAATTAATGCTTAAAAAGCAGATGGTTATGTGTGAATGATGAGTAATATTCTGAATTAATGCACCATCGCAGTGCATTGAGCCATACTTATCCTGAAGTCACTAACAGGAGGCCCTATGCCCTATAAAAGCAAATCTGATTTACCGGATAGCGTACAACACGTTTTGCCCGCTCATGCCCAGGAGATCTACAAAGAAGCGTTTAACAGCGCCTGGCAACAATACAAGGATAAATCCGACCGCCGGGATGACGCTACCCGCGAGGAGACCGCCCACCGCGTGGCCTGGGCTGCAGTGAAGCATGACTATGAAAAAGGAGAAGATGAAAAATGGCACAAAAAGAAATAGGCCAATAGCACGTTTATCCTATAGCCCTTGCCAACAGTTCAATACCCTTGCCGCTGGATGCACAATTGCATATTGTTTAATAAAGCTGGATAATATTTAAGCAATAAAACTCAGGGAAAGGCAAATGCAGATGAGAATTTGCCTGGTTCGCTATTTGCTAAAACCAGAGGTCTGAATAATACGCACGGACGTGATGCAGTGGCGGAGGTTGAGAGTGATTACACGTGATTTCTTAATGAAGGCGGATTGTACAACAGCGTTTGGCGCTATTGAGGAATCGCTGCTCTGGTCTCCAGAGCAACGCGCGGCATCCCTGGCCGCTACGCTGGCGTGTCGGCCAGATGACGGGCCGGTGTGGATTTTCGGCTACGGTTCCCTGATGTGGAATCCGGCGCTGGAATTTACCGACTCCTGCACCGGTACGCTTGTCGGCTGGCACCGGGCATTTTGTTTGCGCCTGACTGCCGGGCGTGGGACGGCCTGCCAGCCAGGCCGTATGCTGGCGCTGAAAGAGGGCGGGCGCACCACCGGCATCGCCTATCAGTTGCCAGAGGCGACGGTTGAAGATGAGCTTTCGCTGCTGTGGAAACGCGAGATGATCACCGGTTGTTATTTGCCTACCTGGTGCAAGCTTGAACTGGATGACGGGCGTATGGTTAACGCGCTGGTGTTTATTATGGATCCACGCCATCCACAGTACGAAGCGGATACCAGCGTACAGGTGATCGCGCCATTGATTGCGGCGGCGAGTGGCCCGCTGGGTACCAATGCGCAGTATCTTTTCTCACTGGATGAAGAGCTACAAAAACTTGGCATGCCCGACGAGGGGCTCAATGAATTGATTAAATACGTTCGGGGTTTGCTGGGGATCCACCCACAACCGGGGCTGGCATAAAAAACGCCCGGAAGTTTTCCAGCTTCCGGGCGTTTTATCAGGCTGCAACATAGCTGATTGAATGTTCCAGCGACTGGCTGTGGCTGTCAATCAACACATTCCAGGTACCGCTGTAAGGCACCGTAAGATAGGCGCTCTCTCTGTTTTGTACGCTCAGAATATCGCTGTTGCTGCTCTTAGCGCTCATCAAATGAATATGGCAGCGCTCTGAGCAACGAACCACGACCGTATCCCCACCAAATAACGTCAAACTCGCCTTAACCATCGCCATCTCAACCCCGAATCTTTCTGTGAATGCACTCCCTGCGACGGATATCCTGCATGTGATGTTGTTCACAAATCACGCATTGATAACACCAAATAGGGAGGGGGAGGAGGATGATTTCGATCAACAAATTTGAGAATGATTCAACAAAAGTGAGGATATACCTGAAACCATTCAGCGTGGCGCGTGATTGACCAGATAACGCGCGCCAGCCGGGAATAATCTTCGGCAATGGCCCCTGAATTCAGTAAAGTCGACTAAACACAAAATTAAAACGTTAGCACCTTATCAGCGGCCAGCGTCCATTGGGCCAGTTCGACCAGCGTACCGATTTCCACCCCATCAATCAGCGGCAGCGCGGTAATGCCCCGGCCATCGGTGCAGGTTTTGCACAGTTTAATGGGAACATTTTGCGCGGTGAGGATCTCCAGCATCTGCTGAATATTGTAGCCTTCTGCCGGTTTTTGCCCGCGGAGTCCAGCTGTGACCGCATCCGACATTAAAAAAAGTTTCAGATCGAGGTCTCCCTGTTGCTCGCGCAGGGCAATGGCCAGGCGCAGGCTGTTGAACAGGGATTCGCTACCATAGGCAGCACCGTTAGCGACGATCACAATATGTTGCATCTCTACTCCTTCAAAAAGGCACGTTTATTGCTTTGGTTAATCAAAGAGACGTTACCGGGAGGGAGCATGATCAATCGTGCTGACACGACACCCGGCGCAATCGAGTGGTTTCGTTATGCGCGCCAGGTTCAGAAAGGTAAGCTTCAACAGCTGGCGCAGCAGGGCCAACTGGTAAGCCAGTTGAGCCATCTGGTGCACATGTTACAGTGCGAACGCGGCGCATCCAACATCTGGTTATGTTCGGGTGGCCGTTTATATGAACCTGAACGTCGGGCCAGTTCGGCGCTGGTGGATGAGCGGGCGGGCGAATTCCTGCGGCTGCTTGACCCGCAGGCGTTATCTGCGGCATCCGGGCTGTGCCAGCGCATCGCCAGCGCCGTCTGGTCGCTGGAGCAGTTGCCCGATTTGCGCCATGCCATCACTACCCAAAGCGTAGATGCCGGCACCGCGACGGTTCGCTATAGTCGGGTGATACGCCATCTGCTCAGTATCATTCCCCAACTCAACGACACCATTGATGATCCCGCGTTGGTCGGGCGACTTGTCGCGCTTTATAGCTTTATGCAGGGGAAAGAGTTGGTAGGGCAGGAACGTGCGCTGGGGGCACAGGGCTTTACGCTGGGGCAGTTTAGCGACGATCTTCGCCAGCAGCTGGTTGACAGAATTGATGGTCAGCAACCCTGCTTTGACGGGTTTTTAAGTCTGGCAAACCAGACATTGAAAACGTTGTTCAATGAATACGGCCAGGCGGGCATTGCAATTGAACAGCTGCGTCGCATTGCCTGTACGCGTCAGCCAGCGCCCGACGGCGGCGAGGCGGCACTGCGCTGGTTTAGCCTACAAACACAGCGTCTGGAGCAACTTCGCAGCCTTGAGGAATCACTGATAAGCGATCTCATTGCGGAGGTTGTGATATTGCTGCGTGACGATGATACGCAGGCGCAACACGCGGTACCGCTCGATGATCCTGCCAGCGATAACCTGTTATTCACACTGGATCGGCAACTGATGCCGTTGGTGCGCCAACAGGCGCGAGAACTGGAAGTACTCACCGGGCAACTGGCGTCCCTAAAAGAGATGCTCGAAGAGCGCAAAGTCATCGATAAAGCCAAAAGTGTGTTGATGGCGCATCAGCAAATGAATGAAGAGCAGGCATGGCACTGTCTGCGCAAAATGGCGATGGATAAAAATCAGCGCATGGTGGACGTGGCGCGTGCCCTGTTAACGGTCAGTGCACTGTGGCAGCGCGATCTTTCTGCCTGATTGCACTCTTCCTGAGCAGAGTTGCCTGCTAAGAGTGCGTCGAAGGCGGTTGCCTGGCCACTTAATGCCGATTTGACGGTTATTCACGACCTGGCATCTGAATTGCATTATTCCCTGTAAATCATCGGTTGCGGGCCAACGGCGGCCTCAGACCATCAGGATAACGGCGTCCCGCAGTGTGTAAGCACTGCCGGGCGCTTTTTTTTATATGTGGGAGCAGCTATGGGCGATGCATTTTCACTCTCTCGACGGCGTTTATTACAGGCAGGGGCGGCATTGGGGGGCGCGATGTTGCTGCCGGGTTTGATGCATTCGGCGTGGGCGGCGGGCTCGGATAAGCCCGAACTGGAGACGGTAAGAGTGGGGTTTATCCCGCTAACCGATTGTGCACCGCTGGCAATTGCCTCGCTGAAGGGCTTTGACAAAAAGTACGGCATTACGCTTGTTCCCAGCAAAGAGGCGAGCTGGGCGGCGGTGCGCGACAAACTGGTCAATGGCGAACTGGATGCGGCGCATGTGCTCTATGGGCTGCTTTACGGGCTGGAGTTGGGTATCGCCAGTAAGCCGAAGGCGATGGCAAACCTGATGACCCTCAACCGCAACGGGCAGGCCATTACGCTTTCTGCTGAGTTACAGGAGAAGGGGGTGACAGACCTGCCGGCGCTGAAAAAGTTGATAGGTCAGAGCGCGCCGGGCGCTTATACCTTCGCCCACACCTTCCCGACCGGTACCCACGCCATGTGGCTCTATTACTGGCTGGCGAGCGGCGGCATTCATCCCTTTGACGATGTGCGCACCGTAGTGGTACCGCCGCCGCAGATGGTGATGAACATGCGCATCGGCAACATGGTGGGCTTTTGTGTTGGCGAGCCGTGGAACGCGCGGGCGATTAACGACCGCATCGGCTTCACGGCGGCGACCACGCAGGCTATCTGGCCGGATCACCCGGAGAAAGTGCTCGGCACGCGTCGTGAATGGGTGGAACAGAATCCCAATACCAGTCGCGCATTGGTCGCGGCGCTCATTGACGCCGCACGCTGGATTGAAGCGTCACCAGAAAATAAACGTGAAACCGCTCAGATCCTCTCGCGTCGCGGCTGGCTGAACACCAAAGAACAGTACCTCACAGGCCGCATGCTGGGTGAATACGACAACGGCATCGGCCGTCACTGGCAGGATACGCATCCTATGCGTTTTTACGCGGAGGGCGAAGTAACCTTCCCGTGGCTCTCCGACGGGATGTGGTTCTTAACCCAATTTCGCCGCTGGGGACTTCTTAAAACGCAACCCGATTATCTGGCCATCGCGCAACGCATTAACCGCACGGATATCTGGAAAGACGCGGCACAGGCGGTTGGCGGTATTACTCCGCCCTCAAGTCTGTTACGCAGCAGCACACTGATGGACGGAACGGTGTGGAACGGTAGCGACCCGGAAGGGTATGCCCGCAGCTTTTCCATTCAACGTAGAGGAGCCTGAGATGAAACAGATACTAAATGTCAAACCGGCTGCCGCACCGGCTATTCCGGGCGAAGTGATTACACTCCCGCCGGTACAGGTGCGCCGACGCGTGCCTCCTGCGGGACGCGTGTTGCGTAATATTGCCGAGCGTACCGTTCCTGCGGTACTGGGGCTGGGGTTGTTGGTGCTGGCCTGGCAACTTGCCGCTATTAACAGCAAAGGTTTTCCGACGCCGCTCAGCACACTGGATTCCGCGCTGACGCTGTTTGCTGACCCGTTCTATAACAATGGACCGAACGATGTGGGCGTGGGCTGGAATGTGCTGGCCTCTCTCCAGCGGGTGGCGGTGGGGTTTGGTCTCGCCGCGCTGGTGGGTATTCCCCTGGGATTCCTGATAGGACGTTTTCTCTTTTTCTCCCGCATGTTTTCGCCACTGATTGCGCTGCTGCGCCCGGTAAGTCCGCTTGCCTGGCTGCCGATTGGCCTCCTCCTGTTCCAGAAAGCGGAGCCTGCGTCCAGCTGGACCATTTTTATCTGCTCAATCTGGCCGATGGTTATCAATACCGCAGAAGGCGTGCGTCGTATTCCGCAGGACTACCTCAACGTCGCGCGCGTGTTACAGCTCTCAGAATGGACGGTGATGCGCAAGATCCTTTTCCCGGCGGTGCTGCCAGCGGTACTGACCGGCGTGCGTCTCTCCATCGGGATTGCCTGGCTGGTGATCGTCGCTGCCGAAATGCTCACTGGCGGGCTGGGGATCGGTTTTTGGATCTGGAATGAATGGAACAACCTCAACGTCGAAAACATTCTCATTGCCATCGTCATTATTGGCGTGGTTGGGCTGGTGCTGGAACAAGGGTTGATGCTGATCGCCCGCCGTTTCAGCTGGCAGGATAAATAAGGAGCACATAATGAAACCCTTAATTCAGGTTCAGGCTGTCAGCCAACGATTCCACACCACCAGCGGTGAATTTCTGGCGCTGCAAAACGTGTCGTTCGATATCCACGAAGGTGAAACGATAAGCCTTATCGGTCATTCCGGCTGTGGCAAATCGACGTTGCTTAATCTGATTGCCGGGATAACGCTCCCGACAGAAGGCGGGCTGATTTGCGACAACCGTGAAATTGCGGGCCCGGGCCCGGAGCGCGCCGTCGTTTTTCAGAACCACTCACTGCTGCCATGGTTAACCTGCTTCGACAACGTGGCGCTGGCGGTAGATCACGTTTTCCAGAGAAGCATGAGCAAAGCCGAACGTCACGACTGGATCGTTCACAATCTTGAGCGGGTGCAGATGGGCCATGCGCTGCATAAACGCCCGGGGGAAATCTCGGGCGGGATGAAGCAGCGCGTCGGCATTGCCCGCGCGCTGGCGATGAAGCCGAAAGTGCTGTTGATGGATGAGCCGTTTGGCGCACTGGATGCGCTGACCCGGGCACATCTTCAGGACTCAGTAATGCAGATTCAGCAGGCGCTCAATACCACCATTGTGCTGATTACCCACGACGTCGATGAAGCGGTGCTGCTTTCTGACCGGGTATTGATGATGACGAATGGCCCGGCGGCAACGGTCGGCGAGATTCTTGACGTCAACCTTCCGCGCCCGCGCAACCGCGTGCTGCTGGCCGATGACTCTCGTTACCACCATTTGCGCCAGCAAATTCTGCATTTCCTTTACGAAAAACAGCCCAAAGCGGCGTAAGGGGACGCGCGATGCGAAAACTGGTGATGATTGGCAATGGCATGGCGGCAACCCGTCTGGCAGAACGGTTGGTGAAGGTCGCGCCGGGGGCGTTTGCCATCACCTTAATTGGTGATGAACCCTATCAGGCCTATAACCGCATCCAGCTTTCACCCGTGCTGAGTGGTGAAAAAGTCTTCGGCCAGACGCTGCTGCAATCGCCTGAATGGTATGCGGAAAACAATATTCGCGTGCGGCAGGGCGAGACGGCGCAGCAGGTCTGCACGCGAACGCGGCGCGTTGTCACCTCCCATGGCGAATTGCCCTGGGATGAGCTGGTGTTTGCCTGCGGGTCGCTGCCGTTTATGCCGCCGTTTCCCGGCATTGCTTTGCCGCATGTCCACACCTTTCGCACCCTGGCGGATGTACAGGCCATGCTGGCGACACCCGGTGATACCGTGGTTATCGGCGGCGGTGTGCTGGGCGTGGAAGCGGCGGCGGCACTGGCGTTGAGAGGTGACAACGTCACGTTGTTGCATCGTGGCAACAAACTGATGGAACAGCAGCTCGACAGTCAGGCGAGTCAGCTACTGGTGCAAAACCTGCAAGCGCGAGGGATCCGTTGCGAACTCAACGCGAACGTGCGCGCGATTCGCGAGCGGTTTGTTGAACTCAAGGATGGCCGTTGCCTGCCCGCAGTACGCGTCGTTATTGCAGCCGGTGTCCGTCCCAATATTGCCCTGGCACAACGAAGCGGAATGCATTGCCAGCGAGGGATTGTGGTCAATCGCCAACTGGCAACGGCCGTGCCGGGTGTGAGTGCTATCGGTGAATGCTGCGAAATCGACGGGCAGACCTGGGGTCTCGTTGCACCTTGTTTGCAGCAGGCCGAGGTGCTCAGTGCGCGTCTTGCGGGCATGCCGCAGGTGGATTTTCACTGGCAGGATAGCGGCACTCGCCTGAAAGTGACCGGTATCGACCTCTTTAGCGCAGGCCAGGTAGAGGCGATTGGAAATGACGACGTCTGGTCTTCATTCGACCCACAAAGCGGCCATTATCGGCGTCTGCTGTTGCGCGATGGCAGGCTCCGCGGTGTGTTGCTGATGGGTGATTGCGCCGCTGCCGCCACGTTTACCGATCATATCCACTCCCTCCAACCCGCACAGCCGGGCTGGATATTCGACCAATTCACAGCGCAGCCAACGGCTGAAGGAAGACAAATCATGAGCAAACCAACACTTGCGGTGGTGGGGCATGGCATGGTCGGCCACCATTTTCTGCAGCAATGTGTACAACAAAACCTGCATGAGCACTATCAGATTGTGGTTTTCGGTGCTGAGCGTTATGCCGCCTACGACCGCGTACATCTCTCGGAATACTTCTCCGGGCGCGATGCAGCTTCATTATCGCTGGTGGAAGATGATTTCTTCACCACAAACGGCATCGAATTACGCCTTTCGCAGGCGGTGGCGGCTATCGACCCGCAAACGCACCTGCTGCGTGATGCACAGGGGCATGAACTGCATTGGGACAAACTGGTGCTGGCGACCGGCTCCTGGCCGTTTGTTCCGCCGATACCCGGTAATGATTTGCCGGGCTGCTTTGTCTACCGCACCCTGGACGATCTGGATGCCATTGCTGCGCATGCCAAAACGGCGACGCGGGGTGTGGTGATTGGCGGCGGACTACTGGGGCTGGAGGCGGCCAATGCGCTGCGCCAGTTAGGGCTGGAAACGCACGTGGTTGAGTTCGCGCCTAATCTGATGGCGTTACAACTCGATAACGGCGGCGCGGCGATGCTGCGTGAAAAAATCAGCGAATTGGGCGTGGGCGTGCACACCAGTAAGACGACGACCGCGATTGAACACACGGTGGAGGGCCTGACCCTGCGTTTTGCTGACGGCGAAACGCTGCTGACCGACATGGTGGTCTTTTCGGCGGGCATTCGTCCTCAGGATACGCTAGCCCGTAGCGGCAACCTGAGCGTGGGAGAGCGCGGAGGCATAATGGTGGATAACTACTGCCGCACCTCGGACGCTGATATTTTTGCCATTGGCGAATGCGCGCTGTGGGAAAACAAAATCTTCGGCCTGGTCGCGCCGGGTTACCAGATGGCGCGCACCGTGGCGGCGACACTTGCCGGTGCGGAACTGCCGTTTACTGGCGCAGATATGAGTACCAAGCTGAAGCTCTTAGGCGTTGATGTGGCGTCATTTGGCGACGCCCAGGGGCGCACGGCGGGTTGCCAGAGCTATCAATGGGTAGATGGCCCAGCGCAGGTGTACAAAAAAATTGTGGTGAGCGCCGACGGCAAAACGCTGCTCGGCGGTGTACTGGTGGGTGACGCCAGCGATTACCCTACGCTGCTTCAAATGATGCTCAATGCAATTGCGCTCCCGGCGCAACCCGCGTCGCTCATTTTACCCGCGGTTGAAGGGAGTGCGCCTAAAGCGCTGGGTGTGGCGGCGCTACCGGACAGCGCGCAAATATGCTCCTGTCATAACGTCAGTAAAAGTGATATTTGCCACGCGGTCCTGGAGGGCGCAACGGAGATGGGGGCCATCAAAAGCTGCACCAAAGCGGCAACGGGCTGCGGCGGATGCAGCGCACTGGTGAAGCAGGTGATGGAATTCCAGCTTGCCCGGCAGGGCGTTGAGGTTAAGAAAGACGTTTGTGAACACTTTGCGTATTCGCGACAGGACATTTATCACCTGGTGCGGGTTAACCGTATCCATACCTTTGAGCAACTGATTAGCCGCTACGGTCAGGGCGACGGTTGCGAAATCTGTAAACCGCTTGTGGCCTCTGTTCTCGCCTCTTGCTGGAATGATTATTTGCTGAAACCGGCACACTTACCGCTGCAGGATACCAACGATCGCTACTTCGCGAATATCCAGAAAGACGGTACCTATTCCATCGTGCCACGTATGGCTGCGGGCGAAGTGACGCCGGATGGCCTTATCACTATCGGGCAGGTCGCTAAGCGTTATCAGCTATACAGCAAAATTACCGGCGGCCAGCGAATTGATCTATTCGGCGCGCGTCTGGAGCAGTTGCCTGCCATATGGCGTGAGCTGATTGACGCCGGATTCGAAACCGGACACGCCTACGGAAAATCATTACGCACGGTGAAATCGTGCGTTGGTTCAACCTGGTGTCGCTACGGCGTGCAGGACTCCACCGCGCTTGCCGTGACGCTGGAGCATCGCTACAAAGGATTGCGCGCGCCGCATAAGATCAAAATGGCAGTGTCGGGATGCACTCGGGAATGCGCGGAAGCGCAGGGTAAAGATGTGGGTGTGATCGCTACCGAAAAAGGCTGGAATCTCTATTTGTGCGGCAATGGCGGTATGAAACCCCGTCATGGCGATCTCTTTGCCAGCGACCTGGATGACGCCACGCTGCTGCGTACCATCGACCGTTTTCTGATGTTCTATATTCGTACAGCCGACCGCCTGCAACGTACCAGCACCTGGATGGATAACCTTGAGGGGGGAATTGACTATCTGCGCGAGGTGATTCTTAACGATAGCCTCGGTATTGCCGACGAGCTGGAGCGGGAAATGGCGCGCGTCATCGACAGCTATCAGTGTGAATGGCGTACCACGCTGAACGACCCGCAGCGGCTGGCGTTGTTCCGCTCATACGTTAACAGCGACATGCCGGATGAGGCGGTACAGCGTCATGATGTGCGTGGGCAGTTGCAGCCGGTGGAGATGCCGGTTATGCCGACGCGTAATGTCAGCACAAAACCGTGGCAGGCGATTTGCGCGCTGACCGCGATCCCCGCTCAGGCCGGGATTGGCGCGCGCCTCGGTGAGATGCAAATTGCGTTGTTCCGCTTTGGCGAAAACGTCTATGCCCTTGATAACCTTGAGCCGGGTAGCCAGGCAAACGTCCTGTCACGCGGTCTGCTGGGTGATGCGGCGGGTGAACCCATTGTTATTTCGCCGCTCTACAAACGGCGTATTCGTCTGCGTGATGGCCGACAGTGCGATAGCGGAGAAGCTGTGGTGCGCGCCTGGCCGGTGAAAGTGGAGAACGGCACCGTGTGGGTCAGTAATCAGCCGTTACTGCTGCGCGCGGAGGCTTCATGACTGAAACCCGAACCACATGTCCCTACTGCGGCGTAGGCTGCGGAGTGATCGCGTGCGAAGAGAAGGGCGTGGTCAGCGTGCGTGGCGATGACGCGCACCCGGCCAATTTTGGTCGCCTGTGCGTGAAGGGCGCGGCGCTCGGTGAAACGACGGGACTGTCGGGCAGGTTGTTGCACCCGGAAGTAGCGGGGCAGCGCGTCAGTTGGCAGCACGCGATCGATGAGGCGGGGGGGCGCCTGCGGGCGATTATCGATGAACACGGGCCACAGGCGGTGGCGTTTTATGCCTCCGGGCAACTGCTGACGGAGGATTATTATGCGGCTAACAAGCTGATGAAGGGATTTATCGGCGCGGCCAATATTGATACCAACTCTCGTCTGTGTATGTCCTCGGCGGTGACGGGCTACAAACGCGCCTTCGGGGCGGATGTGGTGCCGTGTAGCTATGAAGATATTGAAAACAGCGACCTGGTGGTGCTGGTCGGCTCAAATGCTGCCTGGTCGCATCCGGTACTGTATCAGCGTCTGGTGAAAGCGAGGCAGATGAATCCGCAGATGCGGATTGTGGTTATCGATCCACGGCGTACTGCGACCTGCGATATCGCGGATAGTCATCTGGCCATTACGCCCGGTAGCGACGCCGGGCTATTCGTGGGGTTGCTGCGCGAAATTGCGCAGCAGGGGAAATTCGTTCAGAAATATGCGGATGCGCAGGCGGCAAGGAATTCTGCAGAGCCCTGGCCGGTGGAGCGGGTCGCGGCATTTTGTGACCTGACGGAGCGGGAAGTCACTGATTTTTATACGGCGTTTATCGCCGCGCCGCGCGTGGTTACGCTCTACACGATGGGCATTAATCAGTCCGCCAGCGGCAGCGATAAATGCAATGCAATAATCAATGTTCACCTGGCCTGTGGAAAATTCGCTCGACCCGGATGCGGGCCGTTTTCGCTGACCGGGCAACCGAATGCAATGGGAGGCCGGGAGGTTGGCGGCCTGGCGACGATGCTGGCGGCGCACATGAACTTTGAACCCGACGATTTGGCACGTGTTGCCCGTTTCTGGGGAACGGAACGGCTGGCGCAAACGCCGGGTTTGATGGCGGTCGATCTGTTTGCTGCGATTGGGCGCGGTGACGTCAAGGCCGTGTGGATTATGGGGACTAACCCGGCTGTCTCGTTACCGGACAGTCATGCGGTCTGTCAGGCGCTGGCGGCGTGTCCGCTGGTCATCGTCTCTGAGGTGGCCGCCGATACCGACACCTCGCGCTACGCGCATATTCGTTTTCCGGCCCTGAGCTGGGGCGAGAAAAACGGCACGGTGACCAATTCAGAACGACGTATTTCGCGTCAGCGCGCGTTTCTTCCTGCACCCGGCGAGGCAAAAGCCGACTGGTGGATTATCGCCCAAGTGGCGCGCGCGCTGGGCTTTGGCGAGGCGTTCCGCTGGCAGCATCCCCATGAGGTATTTTGTGAGCATGCTGCACTTTCCGGCTTCGAAAACCACGGCGAGCGCGCGTTCGATATTAGCGGGCTCGCGAACTTGACCCGTGCAGAGTGGGATTCGCTGGCTCCTGTACGCTGGCCAGTGCGTACTTGCGGTGACGCATTGGATCTCCTTTCGGGCTGGCGGGCGGATAAGCGGCTGCGAATGGTGCCCGTCGAACCGCAACCGACCCGGGCGCGCATCGGGCCGCTTTATCCTCTGCTGCTCAATAGCGGTCGTATTCGCGATCAGTGGCACACCATGACCCGCACAGGCACCGTGCCGCGTTTGATGCAGCATATTGCTCTGCCGACGGTGGAGGTTTCGGTTCAGGATGCAGACCATTTTCACCTTAGCGAAGGTGGTTTCGCCCGAATCACCTCAAGACAGGGTGTCATGGTGGCCAAAGTGTCGATTCAGGCAGGACAGCGAGCGGGCGCGCTGTTTGTGCCAATGCACTGGAATGCCTGCTTCGCGCGTCAGGGAAAAGTGAATGCGCTGGTTGAAGCGGTGACCGATCCGCACTCCGGGCAACCGGAAAGCAAACAGGTTGCGGTACGCATTGCGCCCTGGCAACCGGCGTGGCAAGGAGAATTGATTTCTCGTGAGCCGATTCCGCTACCGAATCACGTACAGTGGTGGCGTAAGGCGATTGACGGCTTACATCACCTGACGCTCTGCGGCGATAAGGTTATCTATCATGAGCTGCTGCGGTTTTGCCAGCAGCGCAACTGGCTGGTTCAGACCGCGCGGGCAGGATCACTTTGTCATTTGCTGGCATGGCATGAAGGCAGATTGATGCTCGGGCTGTGGAGCGCTGAAACATTGCCGGTTATCGAACTGGCGCTGATTAAGGCGGCGTTTAATAGCGCGCCACAAACGCCTGCGGATCGACATGCGTTATTAAATGGCCGCGTCAATGGGCAACCCGCACAGGGGCGAATTGTCTGTAGCTGTTTTAGCGTGGGGGAGACGCGAATTCGACAAGCCATCGCCGGGGGATGTACCTCTGTAGAAGCATTAGGACAAAAACTGAAGTGTGGGACAAACTGTGGTTCGTGTGTGCCGGAGTTGAGAGGGTTTATTTGTGATGGGAGCGGACACCCTCACCCTAACCCTCTCCCTGAGGGAGAGGGGACCGATCGCACTTACGTTTAGGATCTGCATCGTTTTCTCCCTCTCCCTCAGGGAGAGGGCCGGGGTGAGGGTATAGAACCAGAATTTTCCCGAAATCCCCCTTAGAGCTGAAATGGTTAAGCAAACGCGATAAACTAAAAAAATGCTTTTAGTCTCACGTTTCCGTTCTCCGTTCTGGTTGTTATTGCTGCTGGCGAGTGCCAGCGGCGCTGCGCGTTCATCTTTTATCCAGCAGGCCGAAAATCCCTTCGATAATAATCAGGATAATCTTCCCGATCTCGGCATGGCAAAAGAGAGTAATGAAGGCGAAAAGCACCTTGCCGAAATGGCAAAAGCCTTTGGCGAAGCCAGTATGGTTGATAACGGGCTGGATACCGGTGAGCAGGCGCGCATGTTTGCGCTGTCTAAGATCCGCGATCAGGTGAGCGGTGAGGTGAATCAGACGCTGGAAAACTGGCTGTCGCCCTGGGGCAATACCAGCGTGGCGCTGCAGGTGGATGATGACGGTGGTTTTACCGGTAGCCACGGTAGCTGGTTTGTGCCGTTGCAGGATCAATGGGATTACCTCACCTGGAGCCAGCTTGGTCTGGCGCAGCAGGATGAAGGATTGATCGGTAATGTGGGCCTGGGTCAGCGCTGGGTCGCCGGGAAATGGTTGCTCGGGTACAACACCTTTTATGACAATCTGCTGGATGAAAACCTCGACCGTGGCGGATTGGGCGCGGAAGCCTGGGGCGAGTATCTGCGTTTTTCCGCCAACTATTACCAACCGCTGCGTACCTGGTCCAATACAGAAGCGACGCTGCAGCAGCGTATGGCGCGCGGCTATGATGTCACCGCGCAGGCGTGGATCCCCTCTTATCATCACATCAATACCAGCCTGAGTCTGGAGCAGTATTTTGGCGATAATGTCGATCTGTTCCACAGCGGTACGGGGTATCACAACCCGGTAGCGGTTTCGCTTGGGCTCAATTATACGCCGGTGCCGCTGGTGACTTTCAGTGCGCAGCATAAGCAGGGCGAAAGCGGCGTCAGCCAGAATAATTTGGGGATGAAACTCAACTACCGGTTTGGCGTGCCATTGAAAAAACAGCTTCAGGCCGATGAAGTGGCGATGACGCGTTCCCTGCGTGGCAGCCGCTACGATAGCCCGGAACGCAATGCTTTGCCGGTGATGGAGTCGCGTCAGCGCAAAGATTTAACCGTCTACCTGGCAACGCCACCCTGGGATCTCAGCGGCGGCGAAACGGTGCAGCTTAAATTGCAAATCCGCAGTCTGAATGGGATTAAATCCCTCAGTTGGGAGGGGGATACTCAGGCTCTTAGCCTGACGCCGCCAGCCTCACGCAATAGCGCAAGCGGCTGGAGCATCATCATCCCCGAATGGGATTACAACGAAGGCGCCAGCAACCGCTGGCATCTGAAAGTGGTGGTGGAGGATAAACACGGTCAGCGTGTGTCGTCGAATGAGATTACTTTGTCACTGACCGAGCCGCTTGTCAGCTTCCCAGAAGAAGGGAATAGCTGGCAGGCGAATCCTTAGAAGATGCGTTCCTGGTGAACCCAAACGGCGGCTTCAACGCGGGATTTCAGCTTCATTTTCTTCAGCATATGCTTCACGTGCACTTTCACCGTGCTTTCTGTGATATCCAGACGGCGGGCGATCATTTTATTGGGCAGACCCTGTGCAATCAGTTTCAGAATATCGCGCTCGCGCGGGGTAAGCTGATTGATATCGCGGTCTGACGTGGCACGGTTGGCGCGCAGGCTGGCAGCCAGCACAGGCGTTAATGCTTCACTCAGTACCATCTCACCGGCAGCGGCCTGTTGCAGCGCTTTCAGCAAGTCTTCTGGTTCCATATCTTTTAGCAGATAACCATCTGCGCCGCGCTTCAGGGCGGTGACCACATCTTCTTCATGATTCGAAACACTGAACACCACCACGCGGCCAGAAAGGCTTTTTTCGCGCAGTTTGTCGAGGGTTTCCAGGCCATTCATACCGGGCATGTTGAGATCAAGCAGGATCAGATCGGGATCGAGCGCTTCAGCCAGTTCAATGCCTTGCTCGCCATTGCTGGCTTCGCCAACGACCTGAATATCCGGCGCCATACTGATGAGCTGTTTTACGCCAGTACGGAGCATCGGATGATCGTCAATTAACAGGATAGTTGCCCGTTCCTGATTACTCATGGATATCTCCTTGTTGAGTTGAGAGAGGTTTTTCAGGGATAAACGTGACCACCACTTCGGTGCCGCCGCTTTCACGGCGTCGCACCTGGCAGTCGCCGCGCAGGCTCTGCGCGCGGTCACGCATAATGATGAGTCCGTAATGGTTGCTGCGCTCGGCGTGAACCGGTACCCCGCAGCCGTTGTCCGCCACCACCAGTTTGACCTGATTATCCTGCTGCGTGACGGTAACTTTGACTTCAGTGGCCTGCGCATGCTTAAGGGAATTACTCAGCGCTTCGCGGGCAATTTGTAAGACGTGGATTGCCTGATGTGACGGAACATAGCGTGGTGGCAACTGATAATCGAGCTGCACCGGGAAACCAAAGTGCGCGCTGTACTCCTGACAGCTGGCTTCCAGCGCCGGCCGCAAACCCGGCTCGGTAAGCTGTAAACGGAAGGTCGTCAGCAGTTCGCGTAATTGCGCCCACGACGTGTTCAATTCGTTACGAATTTGCCCCAGCAGCTCACGGCTTTCGGGCGACAAGTCTGCGCCCTGCATTTGCAGGCAACTGACCTGCATCTTCATACAGGAGAGTGATTGGGCGATAGAGTCATGCAGTTCGCGGGCGATGGTGGCGCGCTCTTCCATTACAATCAGTTGTTGCTGGCGCTCCTGGTGTCTGTCAAGCGCCAGCGTTGCGGTCAACTGTTCCAGCAGCGTGTCGACCAGCTGTTGCTGATCGTGGCTGAGCTGGCGGCCATGCGGTAACGTCGCCAGTAAAATACCGTATTGATTGTGGCTATCGGTTAAGCGCCATTTCAGCGTGCTGCCGCCGTCCGGCGTCAGGAGATCGTCACGCGGACACAGATAGCAGCCTTTATCATCGCAGGCCATGCCGGAGTGGCAGCTGAATTCCTGATGATTCTCTTCATCTTCAATATCGTAAACGCGCACTTCGATTTCGCGCAGTGGGGTTAAACCTTGCAGACCGTTCAAAACCGGCGAAATACGCTCACAGAGCGGGGCATTGGCGTGCAGGCGACGATTGGCCTGCCAAAGGAACGCGAGAATGGCATTTTTCTGCTCCAGTCCCGCTGTTTTTTCCTGAACCCGGCGTTCCAGTGATGCGTAACTTTCCGCCAGCTCCTCCGACATATTATTCAGTGCCATGCCGAGGGTTGCCATTTCATTGCGGCCGCTGATCTGCGCGCGCTGGGTAAAATCGCGATGACTTACGGCGCGCGCCATGCTCAACAGTTGCTGCCACGGACGCAGCAGGCGGGCGCGCAGCCAGATAACGGTGAACAGCAGTAACAGCGCCATAATTGCCGCCATCGCACGGTGAACCCAGACAACGTGGTGAATGCGTTTTTCCGTGGTGTGGTCAAAGGCAGTGACCAGTTGGTCAATGCGCCCAACAAAATTAGCCACTTCATCCGCAACCGCTTCCTGACTGTGCGCCTGGCGGATCCCCGGTGCCAGGCTGGACTGCCAGTATTGTTGCAATGCCAGCAGTTGCGCCTGCTGACCGTCGCGTCGCGCGGCGACGATGAGCTCGGGGCTAAATACGGTGGCACGCATCTCATCAAACAGTGCGTTGTCATGCTCATTAATCGGGATAGCGGCAAGCAGTCGGTAGCTTTGCATACGCAGCGAGCCGGCTTTATTAATGGCGTGCGCGCTCCCCTGAACGCCATCAACCAGGCGGCCAGAAGTGATCATGCCCGCCACGCCGATGGCAGTAGAGAGCAGGACGATGAGTGCCAGTTGATTAACCAGCGTCAGTGGTGTAAACAGACGTTTAAACATATACAGCAGGATCCCTGACGGGGTGATTCCCCGGTAGTGGCGTTATTTTCGGCTATCGCCTGGAGTATACCCATACCCCTAAAGGATTACCCCTTAATTGCCATGATAGTAGAGAAGTTCACAGGACAGGAGTATATCCCTTTCAGCCATGTGAAATATCAGGTCTTTTTACACATAAAGGTCTACTCATTAAGGGTAATGATGTATTTTTGCGCAGAATAATGACGACTTTTCCTTTGATTTATATCAACTTACCTCGCGGTGTAAACCCTATTGTGCCAGTGGTTGATATTAATAATCAGAGGTGTCTATGAGTCACTCAACTACCCCGGAACGGGCAAGCGGCGCAGTTATTACTGACTGGCGCCCGGAAGATCCCGAATTTTGGCAGTCGCGCGGTCACCGCGTCGCCAGCCGAAATTTATGGATCTCCGTACCGTGCTTGCTGTTGGCGTTTTGTGTGTGGATGTTGTTTAGTGCCGTCGCGGTGAATTTACCGAAAGTCGGCTTCCAGTTTACTACCGATCAGTTGTTTATGCTGACGGCGCTGCCTTCGGTGTCGGGTGCGCTGCTGCGTGTACCTTACTCCTTTATGGTGCCGCTGGTGGGCGGTCGCCGTTGGACGGCGTTCAGCACCGGGATCCTTATCATCCCTTGTGTGTGGTTAGGCTTTGCGGTGCAGGATACTTCTACGCCGTTTAGCACCTTTATCATTATCTCTTTGCTGTGTGGTTTTGCCGGCGCGAACTTCGCTTCCAGTATGGCAAACATCAGTTTCTTCTTCCCGAAAGAGAAACAGGGCGGGGCGCTGGGTATTAACGGCGGCCTGGGGAATATGGGCGTGAGCGTCATGCAACTGGTTGCACCGCTGGCGATTTCCCTTTCTATCTTTGCGGCGTTTGGTAGCCAGGGCGTTGAGCAGCCGGATGGCACCCAGCTTTATCTGGCGAATGCGGCGTGGATTTGGGTACCGTTCCTGGCATTCTTCACCCTCGCGGCCTGGTTTGGCATGAACGAACTGGCTGCGTCGAAAGCGTCCCTGCGCGAGCAGTTACCGGTTCTGAAACGCGGCCACCTGTGGATCATGAGCTTGCTGTATCTGGCAACGTTCGGCTCGTTTATCGGTTTCTCTGCCGGTTTCGCGATGCTGTCGAAAACTCAGTTCCCGGAAGTGCAGATTCTGCATTACGCCTTCTTCGGCCCGTTTATCGGTGCACTGGCGCGTTCTGCGGGTGGGGCGATATCCGACCGTCTGGGCGGCACGCGTGTTACGCTGATTAACTTTATCCTGATGGCGGTCTTCAGTGCGCTGCTGTTTATGACCCTGCCTGCTGATGGTGTGGGCGGTAACTTCACCGCGTTCTTCGCTGTCTTCCTGGTGCTGTTCCTGACCGCCGGGCTGGGTAGCGGTTCTACCTTCCAGATGATCTCCGTTATCTTCCGTAAGCTGACGATGGATCGTGTTAAAGCCGAAGGCGGTTCTGAAGAGAAAGCGATGCGTGAAGCCGCGACCGATACGGCGGCCGCGCTGGGCTTTATTTCCGCGATTGGCGCAATCGGCGGCTTCTTTATTCCAAAAGCTTTCGGTACATCTCTGGAATTAACCGGTTCTCCGGCTGGGGCGATGAAAGTCTTCCTCGTGTTCTATATTGCCTGTGTGTTTATTACATGGGTGGTATACGGGCGTAAAACTAAAAAATAAGTACGACTTTTTGATTATCAGGCGCGAGGAATCGCGCCTTTTTTTTGCCTGATAAAAGGCGGTACGCCGACGGATAAAAATCATCTACCCCTTAATACCATTAACATCTCTACATGGGATGTTAAATCGTAAAATACTCACAAAAAAGCTTATATAACAGCAAGTTAAAATGCATAAAATACTACCACCAAGGTGGTATATGTAAAATTTCGTGTGATTGCTAAGCCGATTCATCTTGATCCCCATCAATTCCCTTCTTCTTTCAGAGCGTTAATTTCGCTGCAAATTCAGCAATGTCGATTTATCAGAGAGCCGACAGGCTCCAAACAGGAGAGACCCGATGAGTAAATTCCTGGACCGGTTTCGCTACTTCAAACAGAAGGGTGAAACTTTTGCCGATGGGCACGGACAGATTCTGAATACCAACCGGGATTGGGAAGATGGATACAGAAGCCGCTGGCAGCATGACAAAGTCGTACGTTCTACCCACGGGGTGAACTGTACCGGTTCATGCAGCTGGAAAATCTACGTAAAAAATGGCCTCGTGACCTGGGAAACCCAACAAACCGACTACCCGCGCACCCGCCCGGATTTGCCTAACCACGAGCCACGCGGCTGCCCTCGCGGCGCCAGCTACTCCTGGTACCTCTACAGCGCCAACCGTCTGAAATATCCGCTGATGCGTAAACGCCTGATGAAAATGTGGCGTGAAGCGAAAGTGCAGCACAGCGATCCGGTTGCAGCCTGGGCATCCATCATTGAAGATGCCGATAAAGCGAAAAGTTTCAAGCAGGCGCGTGGTCGCGGCGGTTTCGTGCGCTCCTCCTGGCAGGAAGTGAATGAGCTGATTGCGGCGTCAAACGTCTATACCGTTAAAACCTACGGCCCTGACCGCGTGGCAGGCTTCTCGCCGATCCCGGCGATGTCGATGGTCTCTTACGCCTCCGGCGCGCGTTATCTGTCGCTGATTGGCGGTACCTGCCTGAGCTTCTATGACTGGTACTGTGACTTGCCGCCAGCGTCGCCGCAGACCTGGGGCGAGCAGACGGACGTCCCGGAATCTGCCGACTGGTATAACTCTAACTACATCATCGCCTGGGGCTCTAACGTGCCGCAGACGCGTACCCCGGATGCACACTTCTTCACTGAAGTGCGTTACAAAGGGACCAAAACTGTTGCCATTACCCCGGACTACGCTGAAATCGCCAAACTGTGCGATCTGTGGCTGGCGCCGAAGCAGGGTACCGACGCCGCGATGGCGCTGGCGATGGGGCACGTGATGCTGCGTGAATTCCACCTCGATAAACCGAGCCAGTACTTTACTGACTACGTTCGTCGCTACACCGACATGCCCATGCTGGTGATGCTGGAAGAGCGTGACGGTTACTACGCGGCGGGCCGTATGCTGCGTGCTGCCGATCTGGTCGATGCGCTGGGTCAGGAAAATAACCCGGAATGGAAAACTGTCGCCTATGACGAACAGGGTGACATGACCGCGCCGAACGGCTCTATCGGTTTCCGCTGGGGCGATAAAGGCAAATGGAACCTCGAACAGCGTGACGGTAAAACCGGTGAAGACGTTCAACTGCGTCTGAGCCTGCTGGGCAGCCACGATGACATTGCACAGGTCGGTTTCCCGTACTTTGGCGGCGACGGCACCGAGCACTTCCAGAGCGTGGAGCTGGAAAATATCCTGCTGCACAAACTGCCGGTAAAACGCGTTCAACTGGCCGATGGTAGCACCGCATTGGTGACCACCGTTTATGACCTTACGCTGGCGAACTATGGTCTGGAACGTGGTCTGAATGACGAAAACTGCGCCACCAGCTACGACGACATGAAGGCCTACACCCCGGCCTGGGCGGAGAAAGTGACGGGCGTTTCCCGCGCACACATCATCCGTGTCGCACGTGAGTTTGCGGATAACGCCGATAAGACGCATGGCCGTTCGATGATCATCGTCGGTGCCGGTCTGAACCACTGGTATCACCTGGACATGAACTACCGTGGCCTGATCAACATGCTGATCTTCTGCGGTTGCGTTGGCCAGAGCGGCGGCGGCTGGGCACACTATGTGGGCCAGGAAAAACTGCGCCCGCAAACCGGCTGGCAGCCGCTGGCGTTTGCCCTTGACTGGCAACGTCCGGCGCGTCACATGAACAGCACCTCGTACTTCTATAACCACTCCAGCCAGTGGCGTTACGAAACCGTCACGGCGGAAGAGCTGCTGTCGCCGCTGGCAGACAAATCCCGCTACACCGGCCACATGATTGACTTCAACGTGCGCGCCGAACGTATGGGCTGGCTGCCGTCTGCGCCGCAGTTAGGTACAAACCCACTGCGCATTGCCGAAGAAGCGGAAAAAGCGGGTATGAATCCGGTGGATTACACCGTGAAGTCCCTGAAAGAGGGCTCTATTCGCTTTGCGGCTGAACAGCCGGAAAACGGTAAAAACCACCCGCGTAACCTGTTCATCTGGCGTTCAAACCTGCTGGGCTCCTCCGGTAAAGGCCATGAGTTCATGCTGAAATATCTGCTGGGTACTGAGCACGGTATTCAGGGGAAAGATCTTGGCAAACAGGGCGGCGTGAAACCGGAAGAAGTGGAATGGCAGGACAACGGCCTCGACGGCAAACTGGATCTGGTGGTCACGCTGGACTTCCGTCTGTCGAGCACCTGTCTCTACTCTGACATCGTGCTGCCAACGGCGACCTGGTATGAAAAAGACGACATGAATACCTCGGATATGCATCCGTTTATTCATCCGCTGTCTGCCGCGGTTGACCCGGCCTGGGAATCGAAAAGCGACTGGGAAATCTACAAAGGTATCGCGAAGAAATTCTCCGAAGTGTGCGTTGGTCATTTAGGCAAAGAAACCGACGTGGTGACGCTGCCAATTCAGCACGACTCCGCCGCCGAACTGGCGCAGCCGCTGGATGTGAAAGACTGGAAAAAAGGCGAGTGTGATCTGATCCCGGGGAAAACCGCGCCGCACATTCTGACCGTTGAGCGCGACTATCCGGCAACGTACGAGCGCTTCACCTCTATCGGCCCGCTGATGGAGAAAATCGGTAACGGCGGTAAAGGCATTGCCTGGAACACCCAGAGCGAGATGGATCTGCTGCGTAAGCTCAACTACACCAAAGCGGACGGCCCGGCGAAAGGCCAGCCGATGCTGAATACGGCGATTGATGCGGCAGAGATGATCCTGACGCTGGCACCGGAAACTAACGGTCAGGTTGCCGTGAAGGCGTGGGCCGCACTCGGTGAGTTTACCGGTCGTGACCATAAACATCTGGCGCTGAACAAAGAAGACGAGAAGATTCGCTTCCGCGACATTCAGGCGCAGCCGCGCAAAATCATCTCCAGCCCGACCTGGTCTGGCCTTGAAGATGAGCACGTTTCTTATAACGCCGGTTATACCAACGTTCACGAGCTGATCCCATGGCGTACGCTCTCTGGTCGTCAGCAGTTGTATCAGGATCACCAGTGGATGCGTGATTTCGGGGAAAGCCTGCTGGTTTACCGTCCGCCGATCGACACCCGTTCGGTGAAAGAAGTGATGGGTCAGAAATCTAACGGTAACCCGGAAAAAGCCCTGAACTTCCTGACGCCGCACCAGAAGTGGGGGATCCACTCCACCTACAGTGACAACCTGCTGATGCTGACCTTAGGTCGCGGCGGCCCGGTCGTGTGGATGAGCGAAGTTGACGCCAAATCGCTGGGTATTGCGGATAACGACTGGATTGAAGTCTTCAACAGCAACGGTGCGTTAACTGCCCGTGCGGTGGTCAGCCAGCGTGTACCGGAAGGGATGACCATGATGTACCACGCGCAGGAACGTATCGTGAACCTGCCTGGCTCAGAAATCACCAGCCAGCGTGGCGGGATTCATAACTCTGTGACGCGTATCACGCCGAAACCGACGCACATGATCGGCGGCTATGCGCAGTTGGCCTATGGCTTTAACTACTACGGTACCGTCGGCTCGAACCGCGATGAGTTTGTTGTGGTACGTAAGATGAAGAACATTGACTGGTTGGATGGCGAAGGCAATGACCAGGTACAGGAGAGCGTAAAATGAAAATTCGTTCACAAGTCGGCATGGTGCTGAATCTGGATAAGTGCATCGGTTGCCACACCTGTTCAGTCACCTGTAAAAACGTCTGGACCAGCCGTGAAGGCGTGGAGTACGCGTGGTTCAACAACGTGGAAACCAAGCCGGGTCAGGGGTTCCCGACCGACTGGGAAAACCAGGAAAAATACAAAGGCGGTTGGATCCGCAAAATCAACGGCAAAATCCAGCCGCGCATGGGTAACCGTGCGCTGCTGCTGGGTAAAATCTTCGCTAACCCGCATCTGCCGGGCCTCGATGATTACTACGAGCCGTTTGATTTTGATTACCAGAACCTGCACACCGCACCGGAAGGCAGCAAAGTGCAGCCGATTGCTCGCCCGCGCTCGCTGATCACCGGTCAGCGTATGGCGAAAATCGAGAAAGGCCCGAACTGGGAAGATGACCTGGGCGGCGAGTTTGAGAAGCTGTCGAAAGACAAAAACTTCGAGAACATGCAGAAGGCGATGTACGGCCAGTTCGAGAACACCTTCATGATGTACCTGCCACGTCTGTGCGAGCACTGCCTGAACCCGGCATGTGCGGCGACCTGCCCGAGCGGGGCTATCTATAAGCGTGAAGAAGACGGCATCGTGCTGATCGACCAGGATAAGTGCCGCGGCTGGCGTATGTGTATCACCGGCTGCCCGTACAAAAAAATCTACTTCAACTGGAAGAGCGGCAAGTCTGAGAAGTGCATTTTCTGTTATCCGCGTATCGAAGCTGGTCAGCCGACCGTGTGCTCCGAAACCTGCGTGGGCCGTATCCGTTATCTGGGCGTGCTGCTCTATGATGCGGACGCGATTGAACATGCCGCCAGCACTGAGAACGAGAAAGATCTCTATCAGCGCCAACTGGACGTGTTTCTCGATCCGAACGATCCGAAAGTGATTGAGCAGGCGCTGAAAGATGGCATTCCGCAGGGCGTAATCGAAGCGGCCCAGCAGTCTCCGGTATACAAAATGGCCGTTGACTGGAAGCTGGCGCTGCCGCTGCACCCGGAATACCGTACGCTGCCAATGGTATGGTACGTGCCGCCGCTGTCACCGATTCAGTCGGCGGCGGATGCGGGTGAACTGGGCAGCAACGGCATTCTGCCGGACGTCGAAAGCCTGCGTATTCCGGTTCAGTATCTGGCGAACCTGCTGACCGCTGGTGACACCCAGCCGGTACTGCTGGCACTGAAACGTATGCTGGCGATGCGTCACTTCAAACGTGCGGAAAACGTTGACGGTGTGGTGGATACTCGCGCGCTGGAAGAAGCCGGCCTGACCGAAGCTCAGGCGCAGGAGATGTATCGCTACCTGGCTATCGCCAACTACGAAGACCGTTTCGTGGTACCGAGCAGCCACCGTGAGCAGGCGCGTGAAGCCTTCCCGGAAAAAAGCGGATGCGGTTTCAGCTTTGGCGATGGCTGCCACGGTTCAGACAGCAAATTCAACCTGTTCAACAGCCGCCGCATTGATGCTATCGATGTGAGCAGCAAAACGGAGCCGCACGCATGATTGAGTTACTCGTCATTTCGCGTCTGCTCGAATACCCGGATGCTGCCCTGTGGCAGCATCAGGACGAGGTTTTCGAGGCTCTCGCGTCTTCAGAAAAACTCGACAAAGAGGATGCCCAGAAGCTGGGCGTTTTCCTGCGCGATTTGACCGCGCAGGATCTTCTCGATGTTCAGGCGAATTACAGCGAGCTGTTCGATCGTGGCCGTGCCACGTCGCTGCTGCTGTTCGAACACGTTCACGGTGAATCCCGCGACCGTGGTCAGGCGATGGTTGACCTGATGAACCAGTATGAGCAGCACGGTTTGCAACTGGATAGCCGCGAGCTGCCGGATCATCTGCCGCTGTATCTGGAATATCTTGCTCAACTACCGGAAAACGAAGCCATGGGTGGATTGCAGGATATTGCGCCGATTCTGGCCCTGTTAAGCGCGCGTTTGACGCAGCGTGAAAGTCATTATGCGGTGCTGTTTGATGCGTTGCTGAAAATGGCCAACAGCCAGGTAGACAGCGACAAAGTGGCAGAAAAAATCGCTGACGAAGCGCGTGATGATACGCCACAGGCGCTGGACGCCGTCTGGGAAGAAGAGCAGGTGAAATTCTTCGCAGACCAGGGCTGCGGCGAGTCTGAAATTGCCGCTCACCAACGTCGCTTTGCGGGGGCTGTTGCGCCGCAATATCTGAATATCTCTAACGGAGGAGAGCGATAATGCACTTCCTGAATATGTTTCTCTTCGATATCTACCCGTACATTGCGGGCTCAGTGTTTCTGATTGGTAGCTGGCTGCGTTATGACTATGGTCAGTACACGTGGCGCGCGGCCTCCAGCCAGATGCTGGATCGCAAAGGGATGAACGTGGCGTCGAACCTGTTCCACCTGGGGATTCTGGGGATTTTCGCCGGTCACTTCCTGGGAATGCTGACGCCGCACTGGATGTATGAAGCGTGGCTGCCGATTGAAGTGAAACAGAAGATGGCGATGTTTGCCGGTGGCGCAAGCGGCGTGCTGTGCCTGATTGGCGGGGTGCTGCTGCTGAAACGCCGTCTGTTCAGCCCGCGCGTACGTGCGACATCTACCGGCGCGGATATTCTGATCCTGACGCTGCTGGTGGTACAGTGTGCGCTGGGTCTGCTGACCATTCCGTTCTCCGCGCAGCATATGGACGGTAGCGAGATGATGAAACTGGTAGGGTGGGCGCAATCCGTGGTGACCTTCCACGGTGGTGCATCCGCGCATCTGGACGGCGTGGCGCTAATCTACCGCGTTCACCTGGTGCTTGGCATGACGCTGTTCCTGCTGTTCCCGTTCTCACGTCTGGTACACATCTGGAGCGTGCCGGTGGAATATCTGACACGTAAGTATCAGATTGTGCGTGCACGCCACTAAGCGCGTTTAGCGTTGACGACAAACCCTGCTTCGGCGGGGTTTTTTTATGGGGATCGTGCGGCGTTTTCCCCTCACCCTAGCCCTCTCCCTGTACAGTCCGGGGACATAGTGAACACTTGTTCGGAGACATGGTAGACACTTACA
>NZ_QBJC02000032.1:0-39127 GCF_003057695.2 Pseudocitrobacter sp. RIT415
GGGCCGTTAAACGGCCCCATAATATAGCGTAGAGTAATCTTTAAACCTACTTATTATCCGGTCTTTTTAGCTCTGCTTTGACCAAAACGCAGCTTTTGCACACTGCAGTTTTTCGTAAGCTGCCAACAACGACTGATGCGCCGGGAAGGCCGTCAGGTCGTTATCAACGGCCTGCAAACCGTAGAACGGCGCTTCACCGCTCAATGCCGCGCTGGCGGCCTCTACGGCTTCAGCACCGTACATACGAATAAATGCGTTCAGATATTGCAGCGGCTGGCGTTCTTCTTCCTGAGACAGCAGCAGTAGGGTTTGCAGGCAACGGTAATAATTGGCACGCTTGGCACTAAAGATTGACGCGTTGAATTCCATTGTCCACTCAGTCCAGATAAGCGCCTGTTCTAAATCGCCCCCCGCAAGGGCAAGCATCGCTTTCAGCTCGCCGACGCGCAGGGTATACCAGCCGTTGTCTTTGCCCGTTGCCAGGCCCAGCAGTTCACGCACGCGGGTGAAATCGTCCAGACCTTCTTCATCCAGCTGTTCAATCAGATTCAGGTACTCTTCTTTTTCCCACTCGCTGTTTGGCAGGGTCAGGATCGTCTCGCGCAAATGACTGCCCATATTATTATTCGCCAGCCACAGATCTTCCGCTGGATAGATATCAGACATTCCCGGCACCAGGATACGGCAGGCGTAAACGCCTAAATGCTCATAATCCGCGATGTAAACCTCTTTATCTTCCGCGTTGAAAATCGCCATCAGCGTCGCGAATTCTTCTTCGGTCGTTCCCGAGAAATTCCAGTCCACGAACGGGTAGTCGGCATCCTGTTTGAAGAGATCCCAGGAGATCAAACCGCTGGAATCAATAAAGTGAGTTTCCAGGTTGGCGTGCTCGGCGACTTCTTCATCATCAAAAGTAGGCGGTGTGAACACATCCAGATCTTTCAGGCCTCGGCCCTGCAGCAGTTCTGTAACGGTACGCTCAAGTGCGACACCAAAGTCCGGATGCGCGCCGAAGGAGGCAAAACAGGTTCCGTTTGCCGGGTTGAACAGTACAACGCAGATAACCGGATATTTCCCCCCTAAAGAGCCGTCGTAAGCGAAAATAGGGAACCCTTCCGCTTCCAGTTTTTCGATAGACGCCACGACGCCTGGATAGCGTGCCATCACCTCTTTCGGGATCTCCGGCAGACTGATGCTCTCAGCGATGATGCGGTTTTTAATGTGACGCTCAAACACTTCCGACAGACCCTGTACGCGCGCTTCATTCGCGGTATTGCCTGCAGACATACCGTTAGAAACATACAGATTGCCGACGATATTCATCGGGATATAAATGGTTTCGCCATCGGACTGGCGAGTAAACGGCAGACCGCAAACACCCCGATCGGTATTGCCCGATTGCAGATCCACCATCAGGCTGCCGGTCAACTGATCGTCAGGATCGTAGAACGCGCGCAGACGCGCATCGAGCAGACCTTCCGGCAGCTCATCATCTTCCGGGATCGGGAACCATTTTTCGTTCGGATAATGCACGAATGGGCCGTTAGCGATTTTCTCGCCCAGCCAGAAATCGGCGAAGAAGTAGTTGGTCGACAGGCGCTCGAAATATTCCCCTAACGCGGACGCCAGCGCGGCTTTTTTGGTTGCGCCTTTACCGTTGGTAAAGCACAGCGAACACGCTTTGTCGCGAATATGTACCGACCAGACGTTTGGTACCGGGTTCAGCCATGAGGCCTCTTCGATGTCAAAGCCCAGGTCGAGCAGTTTTTGCTGGAAGCGAGCGATGGAATCTTCCAGTGCGGCATCTTTGCCGGGGATATAGGTTTGCGTCATGACGGTCTCGTTTTTATCGTACGGAAAGCGCGCAATCATACGGGGTTTGGATGAATGTATCTATCGCGATTGATAATCAATAATAAATTAAATGCGCTGGTCTATGATTAACGACAATGACATCGTTACAGGCATAAAAATGAAATCGTTCGATCTCCATCGCATGGCTCTGGATAAAGTTCCTCTGGATTTCCTCGGCGAAGTGGCACTGCGTTCGCTCTACACCTTTATTCTGGTTTTCCTGTTCCTGAAAATTACCGGTCGGCGCGGCGTGCGGCAGATGTCGCTGTTTGAAGTGCTTATCATCCTGACGCTGGGCTCCGCCGCGGGTGATGTGGCGTTTTATGACGATGTGCCCATGCTCCCCGTGTTAGTCGTTTTTATCACGTTAGCCGCCCTTTATCGACTGGTGATGTGGCTGATGTCCCGTAGCGAAAAACTGGAAGATTTACTGGAAGGAAAGCCGCTCGTTGTGGTGGAAGAGGGGGAGCTTGCGTGGGAGCGTTTGCAATCCGAGAACATGACCGAATTTGAGTTTTTTATGGAGCTGCGGTTGGGCGGCGTAGAGCATCTCGGGCAGGTGCGGTTGGCCATTATGGAGACGAACGGGCAAATCAGCATTTATTATTATCCTGATGATGATGTGAAGGCCGGTTTGGTGATTTTACCGTCGAGCTGCATATCGCGCTTTACCACGATTCCCGAGGCCGCCGATTACGCCTGCGTTCGGTGCAGCGCGATTTTTCATTTTAATGCCGGGGAACATCAATTATGTCCTCGCTGTGCAAATCCAGAATGGTCGAAGGCCAGCAGCGCGAAACGCGTCACCGGCTAGCGGATTTCTCCATTTTCACTCGTCAATGCCGAATATTCTGTTGTGTGACTCAGGGCGCATTTTCTGGCCGCTCAGTATTACCCATTGCGGCGCGTGTCACTGAATGATAAAACCGATATCCACAGGAATAACTTATATCCGGGTGAACACACCCGGGTAGACAACATTGCAACGTGGTGAGGGGAAATGGCTCAGGTCTTTAATTTCAGTTCGGGTCCGGCAATGCTACCGGCAGATGTCCTTAAACAGGCGCAGCACGAATTACGCGACTGGAACGGATTGGGTACATCAGTAATGGAAGTCAGCCACCGTGGGAAAGAATTTATCCACGTGGCGGAAGAAGCAGAAAAGGATTTTCGTGACCTGCTCAATATCCCTTCCAACTATAAAGTGTTGTTCTGTCACGGCGGTGGTCGCGGTCAGTTCGCGGGCGTTCCGCTGAATATCCTGGGGGATAAAACCACCGCAGATTACGTTGACGCCGGTTACTGGGCGGCCAGTGCAGTAAAAGAAGCGAAGAAATACTGCTCGCCAAATGTGATTGACGCCAAAATTACCGTTGACGGGAAGCGTGCTGTGAAGCCGATGAGCGAATGGCAACTCTCTGGCAATGCGGCATACCTTCACTATTGCCCGAATGAAACCATTGATGGCATCGCCATTGATGAAACCCCGAATTTCGACAAAGACGTGGTTGTTGCCGCCGATTTCTCCTCGACCATTCTTTCCCGCCCGATTGACGTCAGCCGCTTTGGCGTGATTTACGCAGGCGCGCAGAAAAACATCGGCCCGGCAGGCCTGACGCTGGTGATTGTGCGTGAAGATCTGCTCGGCAAAGCCAACATCGCTTGCCCGTCCATTCTGGATTACTCGGTACTGAACGAGAACGACTCCATGTTCAACACGCCGCCGACCTTTGCCTGGTATCTGGCGGGGCTGGTATTCAAATGGCTGAAAGAGCAGGGTGGCGTGGCGGCAATGGATCGCATCAACCAGCAAAAAGCTGAACTGCTGTACGGCGTTATCGACAACAGCGATTTCTATCGTAACGATGTTGCGGCGTCTAACCGTTCTCGCATGAACGTTCCGTTCCAGCTGGCGGACAGCGCACTGGATAAAGTCTTCCTGGAAGAGTCCTTTGCCGCAGGTCTGCATTCGCTGAAAGGCCACCGCGTCGTCGGCGGGATGCGTGCGTCAATCTACAACGCGATGCCGCTGGCAGGCGTTCAGGCATTGACCGATTTCATGCAAGACTTCGAACGTCGCCACGGTTAATTTTTTCATTTTCATCCCCTGCAGCACTCTGCAGGGGTTTTTATTGTCGATTTTGAGAGTTGAGTTTCATGGAATCCCTGACGTTACAACCCATTGCGCGTGTTGATGGCACCATTAACCTGCCTGGTTCAAAAAGTGTCTCTAACCGCGCCTTGCTGCTGGCAGCTTTAGCACGCGGCACCACTGTCCTGACAAACCTGCTGGACAGCGACGATGTTCGCCACATGCTAAATGCGCTGAGTACGCTGGGAATTCACTACACCCTGTCTGCCGATCGCACCCGCTGCGAAGTCACGGGTAACGCAGGTCCATTGCAGGCTAATGAATCACTGGAATTATTCCTCGGGAACGCCGGCACGGCGATGCGCCCTCTGGCGGCGGCGCTCTGCCTGGGTCATAACGATATCGTGCTGACCGGCGAACCGCGCATGAAAGAGCGTCCGATTGGGCACCTGGTTGACGCGCTACGTCAGGGTGGGGCACAAATTACCTATCTCGAACAGGAAAACTATCCACCGCTGCGTTTACAGGGCGGCTTTAGCGGTGGCAACGTTGAGGTTGACGGTACTGTTTCGAGCCAGTTCCTGACGGCATTGCTGATGACCGCGCCGCTGGCACCGAAAGACACCATTATCACCATCAAAGGCGATCTGGTTTCTAAACCGTACATCGACATCACCCTGCACCTGATGAAAACGTTTGGTGTTGAGGTTGAAAACCAACATTATCAGCGCTTTGTCGTGCGCGGCGGTCAACAGTATCACTCTCCGGGCCAGTATCTGGTGGAAGGAGATGCCTCGTCCGCGTCCTATTTCCTGGCTGCGGGGGCAATCCGTGGCGGTACCGTGAAGGTAACAGGTATTGGTCGTAACAGCGTGCAGGGCGATATCCGCTTTGCTGACGTGCTGGAAAAAATGGGCGCGACCATCACCTGGGGCGATGACTATATTGCCTGTACCCGTGGCGAACTGAATGCCATTGATATGGACATGAACCATATTCCCGACGCTGCGATGACTATTGCTACGGCCGCGTTGTTCGCTAAAGGCACCACTACGTTACGTAATATTTACAACTGGCGCGTGAAAGAGACCGATCGTCTGTTTGCGATGGCGACGGAGCTGCGCAAAGTGGGTGCGGAAGTGGAAGAGGGCGAAGATTACATTCGCGTCACGCCGCCGGCAAAACTGCAGTTTGCTGACATTGGCACCTACAACGATCACCGCATGGCGATGTGCTTCTCGCTGGTGGCGCTGTCTGATACGCCGGTAACCATCCTTGACCCGAAATGTACGGCGAAGACCTTCCCGGACTATTTCGAACAGCTGGCGCGTATTAGTACGCTAGCTTAATTGAAATCGTAATAATAAAACGCCGACCTTGTGTCGGCGTTTTTTTTCGGACTTTCTGCGTGTTCCTCATAGTGATAACCTTGGTTTCCTTTTTAACTTATTGATATTTAGATAATTTATACATAATCAATGGATGATTCACATGAAGAATACTCAACTTTTGCTGGCGCTGGCAGTCTCCGCGACGCTGCTCAGCGGCTGTAAAAATACCCACGGTATCGACACCAACATGGCGATCAGTTCAGGTATGTCAGCTTATAAAGCAGCAACCCTGACAGATGCAGATGCCAAAGCCATCGCCAATCAGGGGTGCCAGGAGCTGGATAGCCAGAACCAAATGGCTGGCGCATCCAGCAAATACAGCAAACGTCTGGCGAAAATCGCCAAAGCGCTGGGCAATAATATCAACGGCACGCCGGTTAACTATAAGGTTTACATGACCAGTGATGTGAATGCCTGGGCGATGGCTAACGGCTGTGTGCGTGTGTATAGCGGCCTGATGGATATGATGAATGACAACGAAATCGAAGGCGTTCTCGGTCATGAACTGGGCCACGTGGCGCTCGGTCACTCACTGGCTGAAATGAAAGCGTCTTATGCGGTCGTTGCCGCGCGTGATGCTATCTCGGCAACCAGCGGTGTGGCAGCTCAGCTCTCTCGTTCTCAGCTTGGCGATATCGCGGAAGGTGCTATCAATGCGAAATACTCACGCGATAAAGAGTCTGAAGCCGATGACTTCTCCTACGATTTGCTGAAAAAACGCGGTATCAGCACCCAGGGCCTGGTCGGCAGCTTCGACAAGCTGGAGAGTATGGACGCCGGACATACCAAATCGATGTTTGATTCCCATCCGCCTTCAACTGAACGTGCGCAGCATATCCGCGAACGTATCGCTTCAGACAAAAAGTAAAACATTGTCATCTTTCGGGCTGGCCATGCGCCAGCCCGCTATAATTATTGTTCACTATTCCCACCATTATTGGCGTTATTTCCGTATTTCGCAGACAAAGGTAACTGTCAGGCGTAGACATGCGTATAATGCGCGCGTTTAGGTTCTATACGCCTTGTGTTGAAGGAGATAAAGATGACGGCAGTTGCCCCGGTAATCACAATTGATGGACCAAGCGGTGCGGGTAAAGGCACCCTGTGTAAAGCGATGGCTGAGGCTTTACAGTGGCATTTATTGGACTCGGGAGCCATCTATCGTGTTCTGGCGCTGGCCGCGTTACATCACCACGTCGACGTGACGTCGGAGGATGCGCTGGTTCCGCTGGCCGCTCACCTGGATGTGCGTTTTGTCTCAACGGAAGGCAATCTGGAAGTCATCCTGGAAGGGGAAGATGTTAGCGGTGAAATCCGCACTCAGGACGTGGCGAATGCAGCGTCACAAGTAGCGGCTTTTCCGCGCGTTCGCGAAGCGCTTCTGCGCCGCCAGCGCGCGTTTCGTGAAGCACCGGGATTAATCGCCGATGGCCGTGATATGGGGACGGTGGTATTCCCTGATGCGCCAGTAAAAATTTTCCTCGATGCCTCATCGGAAGAGCGTGCCAACCGCCGCATGCTACAGTTGCAGGAAAAGGGCTTTAGTGTTAACTTTGAACGCCTTTTGGCCGAGATACAGGAACGAGACGACCGCGATCGCAACCGCGCCGTGGCGCCGCTGGTTCCGGCTGCTGATGCTTTAGTGTTGGATTCCACCACCTTAAGCATTGAGCAAGTGATTGAAAAAGCGCTACAATACGCGCGCCAAAAGTTGGCTCTCGCTTAATACGCGACCGAATTTGCAGTACCCCCGTTGCAATGGATTGACAGCGGGTATGTTAAACAACCCCATCCGGCACGGAGCCAGGTGGACGTTAAATATGAAACCTGAAGATTAAACATGACTGAATCTTTTGCTCAACTCTTTGAAGAATCCTTAAAAGAAATCGAAACCCGCCCGGGTTCCATCGTTCGTGGCGTTGTTGTCTCTATCGACAAAGACGTCGTTCTGGTTGATGCGGGCCTGAAATCTGAGTCTGCTATTCCGGCAGAACAGTTCAAAAACGCAGCTGGCGAACTGGAAATCCAGGTTGGTGACGAAGTTGACGTTGCTCTGGATGCAGTAGAAGACGGCTTCGGTGAAACCCTGCTGTCCCGTGAGAAAGCTAAGCGTCACGAAGCCTGGATCACGCTGGAAAAAGCATACGAAGAAGCTGAAACTGTTACCGGTGTTATCAACGGCAAAGTTAAAGGTGGCTTCACTGTTGAGCTGAACGGTATTCGTGCGTTCCTGCCGGGTTCCCTGGTAGACGTTCGTCCGGTTCGCGATACTCTGCACCTGGAAGGCAAAGAGCTTGAGTTCAAAGTAATCAAGCTTGATCAGAAACGTAACAACGTCGTTGTTTCCCGTCGTGCCGTTATCGAATCCGAAAACAGCGCAGAACGCGATCAGCTGCTGGAAAACCTGCAGGAAGGCATGGAAGTTAAAGGTATCGTTAAGAACCTCACTGACTACGGTGCATTCGTTGATCTGGGTGGCGTTGACGGCCTGCTGCACATCACCGACATGGCATGGAAACGCGTTAAGCATCCGAGCGAAATCGTAAACGTTGGCGACGAAATCACTGTTAAAGTGCTGAAGTTCGACCGCGAACGTACCCGTGTATCTCTGGGCCTGAAACAGCTGGGCGAAGATCCGTGGGTAGCTATCGCTAAACGTTATCCGGAAGGTACTAAACTGACCGGTCGCGTAACCAACCTGACCGACTACGGCTGCTTCGTTGAAATCGAAGAAGGCGTTGAAGGCCTGGTTCACGTTTCCGAAATGGATTGGACCAACAAAAACATCCACCCGTCCAAAGTTGTTAACGTTGGCGACGTAGTGGAAGTTATGGTTCTGGATATCGACGAAGAACGTCGTCGTATCTCCCTGGGCCTGAAACAGTGCAAAAACAACCCATGGCAGCAGTTTGCGGAAACCCACAACAAGGGTGACCGTGTTGAAGGTAAAATCAAGTCTATCACTGACTTCGGTATCTTCATCGGCCTGGACGGCGGCATCGATGGCCTGGTTCACCTGTCTGACATCTCCTGGAACGTTGCAGGCGAAGAAGCAGTACGTGAATACAAAAAAGGCGACGAAATCGCAGCAGTTGTACTGCAGGTTGACGCAGAACGTGAACGTATCTCCCTGGGCGTTAAACAGCTCGCAGAAGATCCGTTCAACAACTGGGTTGCTCTGAACAAGAAAGGCGCTATCGTAAACGGTAAAGTGACTGCAGTTGACGCGAAAGGCGCAACCGTAGAACTGGCTGACGGCGTTGAAGGTTACCTGCGTGCTTCTGAAGCATCCCGTGACCGCGTTGAAGATGCAACTCTGGTTCTGAGCGTTGGCGACGACGTTGAAGCTAAATTCACCGGTGTTGACCGCAAAAACCGTGCAATCAGCCTGTCTGTACGTGCTAAAGACGAAGCTGACGAGAAAGATGCAATCGCTACTGTTAACAACAAACAGGAAGACGGCAACTTCTCCAACGCAATGGCTGAAGCATTCAAAGCAGCTAAAGGCGAGTAATTCTCTTACTCTTCGGTCTGATTATCAGCCGAAGAATCATGAGATTACTTGACAGATTACGGTTTTCGTTCTGTAATCAAGCACAAAGGGCGGCTACGGCCGCCCTTGTTTAAGCTGTTAGCTAATTTTCCTGGACAGGAAACCGGAGGAATCATGACCAAGTCAGAATTGATTGAAAGACTTGCCAGCCAGCAATCCCATATCCCTGCAAAAGCAGTGGAAGATGCGGTAAAAGAGATGCTGGAGCATATGGCCTCAACCCTCGCACAGGGTGAGCGCATTGAAATCCGCGGTTTCGGCAGCTTCTCCCTGCACTATCGAGCACCACGTACCGGGCGTAACCCGAAGACTGGCGATAAAGTGGAACTTGAAGGCAAATATGTGCCGCACTTTAAACCGGGTAAAGAACTGCGCGATCGCGCCAATATTTACGATTGAGTTATGCCGTTCGATAACGGTCTGACTTAATTGCGAAAAAGCACCTACGGGTGCTTTTTTCATTTCTCGCATACTAATAACATCGCTCTCACTTTCCTCGCTTTCTGAATTCTCCTCGCAAAACGTTTTCCCGTTTGCTGCAAGCACAAAATTGTCTGGAAGACGCCTCGATACTTCTTCTTTTGCCCCACGACAAGAAATGAGTCTCGCGCGACACTCGGCACAACAAGGAGGTGTTGATGCGTGTCCCATTGTTTGCCTGCTGCGTGATTCTCGGTGTGAGCCCATTACTTTGGCTGCCTGTGCTTCCGTCGTTGTCGGTCATTAAAGCTGTAATTGTTGCTCTTAGCCTGTTAGCGTTTATTTGCCCGAAACGGGGAATACGGATTGTGTGTATCCTCGGACTCCTTTTTTGCTGGGGCGTGCTGGCAGCCTGGCAGGTGCAATTGCCTGCGCTGCGTATTGCCGGGAAAAATCAATCCGTTGAGATTGTGCTCAGCCAGACTGACGGGCAAACCACGCACCAGGGGAATATTATCCGTTTTAACGGGCAGCGGCTTTTCCCGACGCCCGTTATTACGCTGTATGGCAACTATCTGCCACAGCCACCCTGCGCGGGTCAGCGCTGGGCGATGACAATTCGCGCTCGTGCGGTGCATGGTCAGCTTAATGACGGTGGCTTTGATTCTCAGCGCTACGCGCTGGCGCAGCATCAGCCGCTTACCGGACGATTTATTGCTGCAAGGCCGCTGGATCTCACGTGTAGCCTGCGTGCGCAGTTTCTCGCGTCATTACAGGCTTCTCTTGCGGAGTATCAATGGCGCGATGTACTGCTGGCGTTAGGGCCAGGCGAGCGTTTGCACGTTGACCCGGAAATAAAAAGGCTGATGCAGCAAACCGGCACTTCGCATCTGATGGCGATTTCCGGGTTACATATTGCGCTGGGGGCATCACTGGGTTGGTTGCTTATCCGCGCATTACAGTTTTTCCTGCCCTGTCGCTATATCAACTGGCGACTCCCGCTGGTTGGTGCACTGGTTTGTAGCTTTCTGTATGCCTGGCTCACCGGGCTACAGCCACCAGCGGTGCGTACGGTGGTGGCAGGAGGGATCTGGACACTGCTGCGACTTTCGGCCCGGCGATGGTGCGCCTGGGATGTCTGGCTGTGCTGCATCGCTGCTATCGTATTCATTGATCCGCTAGCGGTGCTGTCCGACAGCCTCTGGCTTTCTGCCTTCGCGGTAGCTACGCTCATTTTCTGGTACCAGTGGGTGCCTCCGCCACGCTGGAAAGGGCAGGCGCCAATGCGTTTTGTAAAGGAAATACTCTACCTGCAGTTAGGGTTGATGCTATTGCTAACGCCATTACAGGTGCTGATGTTTCATGGCGTCAGCACCACCTCTCTGCTGGCGAATCTGCTGGCGGTACCGGTGGTAACGTTTGTGGTCGTACCGCTGGTGCTGCTGGCCATGTTTATTCATCTGAGTGGGCCTGTAGTGCTGGAATCAGTCATCTGGTTTAGTGCTGATACGGTGATGGGATGGGTGTTCGCCTATCTGCGTATTCTGCCTAACGGCTGGTTGGGTGTGGACTCGCGTTGGGCATGGGCGACGCTCATTCCGTGGATGATGATTATTGTGTGGCGTTTTGGCGGCTGGTGGTCATTTCCGGCGGTCTATCTGTCCGGATTTACCATGCTCACTTTTCCTCTGTGGCGGTCGTCGCCTGACGACCGCTGGCAGGTCACCATGCTGGACGTGGGGCAGGGGCTTTCCGTTGTTATCTCGCGGCATGATAAAGCAATTGTCTATGATACTGGGCTCGCGTGGCCGGGGGGCGATAGCGGAACGCAACTGCTCATTCCCTGGCTACGCTGGCACAATCTAACCCCTGAAGGGATCATCCTGAGCCATGAGCACCTTGATCATCGGGGCGGTTTCGACAGCCTTCACAATGCCTGGCCAGAAAGCTGGGTGCGTAGCCCTCTGGGCTGGCAAGGGCACAGGCGCTGTTTTCGAGGTGAGGCCTGGCAATGGCAGGGATTATCATTTCGGGTGCTCTGGCCGTTATCAGGCAACAGACAAACCGGCAACAATGGCTCCTGTGTAATTCGAGTCGATGATGGTAAAAACAGCGTTCTGTTGACGGGTGATATCGAACTATCAGCGGAAATGGCCATGCAAAGTCATTACTGGCAGTATCTTGCGTCTACAATTATTCAGGTGCCGCATCACGGCAGTAATACCTCGTCAGGCATCGCATTATTACAGCAGGTAAACGGGCAGGCAGCATTTGCTTCCGCATCCCGCTATAACGCGTGGCGCCTGCCTTCGGCGAAAGTAAAGGCGCGCTATCAACAGCATAATTATGCATGGTTTGACACCCCGCATCAGGGGCAGATTACGGTCACGTTTTTCAGCAATAAGTGGAAAATAGAAGGCTTACGCGATCAACTTTTACCTCGTTGGTATCATCAGTGGTTTGGCGAGGGGCAGGATAACGGGTAGAATATGCGGCTATTTCAACATAAGCTGGTTTTTTGAATGCAGAACGACAAAGATCTCTCCACGTGGCAGACCTTCCGCCGACTCTGGCCGACTATTGCGCCATTTAAAGCGGGGCTGATTGTGGCTGCGGTTGCGTTAATCTTCAACGCAGCCAGCGATACCTTTATGCTATCGCTCCTCAAACCATTACTGGATGATGGTTTTGGTAAAACGGACAGGTCAGTGCTGTTATGGATGCCATTGGTGGTAATTGGTCTGATGATCCTCAGGGGCATCACCAGTTATATCTCCAGTTATTGCATCTCCTGGGTTTCCGGCAAGGTCGTAATGACCGTGCGTCGCCGCTTATTCAGTCACATGATGGGGATGCCCGTCTCCTTCTTCGATAAACAATCCACCGGTACGCTGCTTTCTCGTATTACTTACGACTCTGAGCAGGTTGCATCGTCTTCTTCCAGTGCGCTGATTACCGTTGTGCGTGAAGGGGCGTCGATCATCGGTCTGTTCATCATGATGTTCTACTACAGTTGGCAGCTGTCGCTGATCCTCATCGTGCTGGCGCCGATTGTGTCAATTGCTATCCGTGTGGTTTCTAAGCGCTTCCGTAACATCAGTAAAAATATGCAAAACACGATGGGGCAGGTGACCACCAGTGCAGAGCAGATGCTGAAAGGGCACAAAGAGGTGCTGATTTTCGGTGGTCAGCAGGTTGAGACCAAGCGTTTCGATAAAGTCAGCAATAAGATGCGTCTGCAGGGCATGAAAATGGTTTCTGCATCCTCTATCTCTGACCCGATCATTCAGCTGATTGCTTCTCTGGCGCTGGCTTTTGTCCTGTATGCCGCAAGCTTCCCAAGCGTTATGGAAACCCTGACCGCCGGTACGATCACCGTGGTCTTCTCATCCATGATTGCCCTGATGCGCCCACTGAAATCGCTGACTAACGTCAACGCACAGTTCCAGCGCGGGATGGCTGCCTGCCAGACGCTGTTTGCTATCCTCGACAGTGAACAGGAAAAAGACGAAGGTACGCGTGTCGTTGAACGCGCGAAAGGTGACCTTGAATTCCGAAATGTCACCTTTACCTATCCTGGGCGTGAAATGCCTGCGTTGCGTGATATTAACCTGTCTATTCCGGCAGGGAAGACGGTGGCGCTGGTAGGGCGCTCGGGTTCCGGTAAATCAACCATTGCGAGCCTGATTACCCGCTTTTACGATATTGAGCAGGGTGAAATTTTGCTCGATGGTCACGATTTGCGGGAATACACCCTCACATCACTGCGTAATCAGGTTGCGCTGGTATCGCAAAACGTACACCTGTTCAACGATACCGTTGCCAATAACATTGCTTATGCGCGTACCGAAGATTTCAGCCGCGAGCAGATCGAAAAAGCCGCGGAAATGGCCTACGCCATGGACTTTATCAATAAGATGGATCAGGGGCTGGATACGATTATCGGTGAAAACGGCGTCCTGCTCTCCGGCGGCCAGCGTCAGCGTATTGCGATTGCCCGTGCGCTGCTGCGTGATAGCCCCATCCTGATTCTTGACGAAGCGACCTCTGCGCTGGATACGGAATCAGAACGCGCGATTCAGTCTGCGCTTGATGAGCTACAGAAAAACCGTACGTCACTGGTGATTGCGCACCGTCTGTCGACTATCGAACAGGCGGACGAAATTGTGGTGGTGGAAGATGGTCGCATCGTTGAACGCGGTAGCCATGCGGATCTGCTGGCCCATCGTGGCGTCTACGCACAGCTGCACAAGATGCAATTTGGCGAATGATAGCGCGCATCTGGTCGGGCGAATCACCGCTCTGGTTGTTGCTGTTACCGCTCTCCTGGCTTTACGGCCTGGTGAGCGGGCTTATCCGACTGAGCTATAAGCTGGGCCTTAAAAAGGCCTGGCATGCACCGGTACCGGTTGTCGTTGTCGGTAACCTGACGGCAGGCGGAAACGGGAAAACGCCGGTGGTGATTTGGCTGGTCGAAAAGCTCCAGCAGCAGGGGATTCGCGTGGGTGTGGTCTCTCGTGGTTATGGCGGCAAGGCGGAAACGTATCCGTTGCTGCTGGATCGTGACACCACTACCGCTCAGGCCGGTGATGAACCGGTACTTATTTTCCAGCGAACGGGCGCGCCGGTGGCGGTATCGCCCATCCGTACAGACGCGGTCAAAGCCCTTCTTGCCGCACATCCATTGCAACTCATCATCACCGACGACGGTCTGCAGCATTATCGCCTGGCGCGTGATAAAGAGATTGTGGTTATTGATGGTGTACGTCGTTTTGGCAATGGCTGGTGGCTACCCGCCGGGCCGATGCGCGAACGGGCGTCTCGACTAAAATCGGTCGATGCGATCGTTACCAATGGCGGTAAAGCGCTGGCAGGAGAAATCCCGATGCGCCTACAGCCTGGCCTGGCGGTCAATCTCTTGACCGGCGAACGTCTGGCGCTTCCTGAACTGCATAATGTGGTGGCGATGGCCGGAATTGGCCATCCTCCACGTTTCTTCGCCACGCTTGAAAATAGCGGTCTGCAACCGATCAAAACCGTTGCGCTGGCTGACCATCAGGCGCTGACGCTCGCGGATGTCGAAGCGCTAACTGCGCCGGGGCAAACGCTCATCATGACCGAAAAGGATGCGGTGAAATGCCGCGCGTTTGCTAAGTCCAACTGGTGGTATCTGCCGGTTGATGCCGAACTGAGCGGCGAGCGGGCGCAACGTTTACTTCAGGAACTGGTCGCTCTGGCGCAACAATCACCGAAACGGTAAGGCGCGGGAGCGGAACATGGGGATGTGACATGTCAGAGTTGCACTTGACCCTCAGCGCCGCGCGCCATCTCCATCTTGCTGCGCAGGGGTTACTCAAACGCCCACGGCGTCAGGCGAAACCGGCGGATATTCTCGCGACTATTCAGCGCATGTCGCTGCTGCAAATCGATACCATTAACGTCGTCGCCCGCAGCCCCTACCTTGTTCTCTTCAGTCGCCTCGGCTCCTATCCGCAACACTGGCTGGATGACGCGCTGGTGCGGGGTGAACTGATGGAGTACTGGGCGCACGAAGCCTGTTTTTTACCGCGATCCGATTTCCCGCTTGTTCGTCACAAAATGCTCTCGCCGCACAATATGGGCTGGAAATACCATCCGGAATGGATGGCCGAACATGCCGACGAAATTGACTCGCTTATCGCGCATATTGCTGAAAATGGCCCGGTACGTTCTGCGGATTTTGTTCACCCGCGCAAAGGCGCAAGCGGCTGGTGGGAATGGAAACCGCACAAACGTCATCTGGAAGGGTTGTTTACCGCAGGCAAAGTGATGGTGGTGGAGCGGCGCAACTTTCAGCGCGTCTACGACCTCACGCATCGCGTTATGCCAGGCTGGCAGGATGAACTGCATGCGCTCTCGCAGAATGACGCGGAAGCGTTGATGCTGGAAAATAGCGCGCGTAGTCTGGGGATATTCCGTCCACAGTGGCTGGCGGATTACTATCGTCTGCGACAGCCCAATCTCCCCGCGCTGCTCAAACGCTGGCAGGACACTCAGCAGGTGGTGCCCGTACGGGTTGAGCAACTGGGTGAGATGTGGGTGCATACCGATCTGCTGCCTCAACTGGCGCTGGCGGCAGAAGGCAAACTTAACGCCACGCACAGTGCGGTGCTTTCTCCTTTCGACCCTGTCGTGTGGGATCGTAAACGCGCGGAGCAATTTTTTGATTTTTCCTATCGGCTGGAGTGTTATACCCCGGCGCCCAAACGTCAGTACGGCTATTTCGTGTTGCCGCTGTTGCATCAGGGTAAGCTGGTAGGGCGTATCGATAGCAAAATGCACCGCAAAGAGGGTGTGCTGGAGGTTATCGCGCTTTATCTGGAAGAGGGCACACGCGTGAGCGCCTCGCTTGAGAAAGGCCTGAAACAGGCGCTGAATGATTTTGCCCGTTGGCAAGGCGCTAACCGGATCCGTCTGCAACGGCTACCGGAAAAGCTCTTTTTGCATCAGCGGGATGGCTGGGAAATTGACGTTGCCTGAGATGGCACTATGATATGCTGCATCGAGGCCTACCCGGTGCATCAGGAGGAACCATGGATCACCGTTTATTAGAAATTATCGCCTGCCCAATTTGTAACGGCAAACTCTACTACAGCCAGGATAAGCAGGAACTGATTTGCAAGATTGATAACCTGGCGTTCCCGTTCCGCGATGGGATCCCGGTTTTGTTAGAACACGAAGCCCGCCCGCTGGCGGCAGAAGAGAGCAGACCATGATTTTTGTCGTTATTATCCCGGCGCGATTCGCTTCCACACGTCTGCCAGGTAAACCGCTGCAGGATATCAATGGCAAGCCGATGATTGTACACGTGCTGGAACGCGCGCGTGAATCGGGCGCCGATCGTATCATTGTGGCGACTGACCATGCCGATGTGGCGAAAGCCGTGGAAGCGGCGGGCGGTGAAGTGTGCATGACCCGTGCCGACCATCAGTCTGGTACCGAGCGTCTGGCGGAAGTGGTCGAGAAATGCGGTTTCAGCGATGACACTATCGTCGTGAACGTGCAGGGCGATGAGCCGATGATCCCGGCGGTCATCATTCGTCAGGTGGCGGAGAACCTCGCCGCCAGCAAAGCCGGTATGGCCACACTTGCGGTACCTATCGACAACGCGGAAGAAGCGTTTAATCCGAATGCGGTAAAAGTGGTGATGGATAAAGAGGGCTATGCGCTCTATTTCTCTCGCGCCACCATCCCGTGGGATCGCGACCGCTTTGCGAAAAGCCGTGAAACGGTAGGCGATTCTCTGCTTCGTCACATTGGAATCTATGGCTATCGTGCCGGGTTTATTCGTCGCTACGTCGGCTGGGCACCAAGTCCGCTTGAGCAGATTGAAATGCTCGAACAGTTGCGCGTGCTGTGGTACGGCGAAAAAATTCACGTTGCTGTTGCTGAGGAAGTGCCGGGTACGGGCGTCGATACGCCGGAAGATCTGGAGCGCGTACGCGCGGAAATGAAGTAATCCTCTCGCCCCTGCGTCCGCGGGGGCTCTTTAGCGCTACGTATTCTTCTGTTTTCTGTAACGGTTTTGATCTAATCCGGTGACATCTGTCTTGCATTTGCTCATTATAAAAGCAGTAGCTTTTATGGGGGCAAACTGAAATGGAACAACTGCGCGCCGAACTAAGCCACCTTCTGGGAGAAAAACTCAGTCGGGTGGAATGTATCAACGAGAAGGCTGATACCGCGCTGTGGTCACTGTATGACGCCCACGGCAATCCGCTACCTTTACTCGCCAGAAGCTTCACTACACCCGGCCTTGCCCGTCAGCTGGCATGGAAAATCTCCATGCTCGCCCGCAGCAGCACGGTGCGAATGCCCATCGTTTACGGCGTCATGACCCACGAAGAACATCCCGGCCCGGACGTCCTCCTGCTCGAACGCCTGCGCGGCGTTCCGGTCGAAGCGCCAGCCCGTACTCCGGAACGTTGGGAGCAGCTAAAAGATCAGATTGTTGAAGGTTTGCTGGCCTGGCACCGTCACGATAGCGGCGGACTGGTCGGGTTTGTCGACAGTACTCAGGAAAATCTATGGCCATACTGGTACCGCCAGCGCGTTGAAGTGCTGTGGGGTACCCTGAATCTTTACCACAACACGGGTTTAACGATGCAGGATAAACGTATTCTGTTTCGTACCCGCGAGTGCCTGCCTGCGCTGTTCGAGGGGTTTAACGATAACTGTGTGTTGATCCACGGTAATTTTACGTTACGCAGCATGTTGAAGGATGCACGCAGCGATCAGTTGCTGGCGATGGTAGGCCCCGGGGCGATGTTATGGGCGCCGCGCGAGTTTGAACTGTTTCGCCTGACCGAAAGCGGTCATGCGGAAGGGCTGCTGTGGCGCTATCTTCAGCGCGCACCGGTGGCGGAATCGTTCCTCTGGCGGCGCTGGCTTTACCTGATGTGGGATGAAGTCGCCCGGTTGGTGAACACCGGGCGGTTTAATCGCGCGAATTTCGATCTGGCGGCGAAATCACTCCTTCCCTGGCTCTCCTGAAATGCCTTTCAGCCACTGCCAGATTCGCCCAAGCGTTTCATAGCCGACGCGATCGCTGTGCATCAGCCAGACCGGGGACGGGATCGCTTTCTCCCATGGGTTGAGCGGCGATTCGATCGCCAACTGGTTGGCGGGGGCGGGAAGGGGATGCAGCCCCGCATGCTGGAAGAAAATCATTGCGCGCGGCAGATGCGAGGCGGAGGTTACCAGCAGGAACGGTGCATCGCCAATTGCCGCCTTCACTGCGGCGGCTTCTTCCTCGGTATCTTTCGGTGTATCAAGGACGATAATGTCGTTTCGCGGCACGCCGAGGCTCTCCGCCACGCGTGCGCCGGCTTCACCGGTGCTGACCGGGTTGGTCAACGCGCGTGCTCCAGTGAAGATCATTTTAGATCCCGGATTGGCCTGCCACAGTCGAATCCCTTCATTCAGGCGCGGCAGACTATTATTTATCAGGTTTGAGCTGGGCGCCCATTGCGGGTTCCAGGTGTATCCGCCACCCAGTACCACGATATATTCAACGCGTTGCTCACCGCGCCAGGTGGGATATTTATCTTCAATCGGTTTAAGTAACCCATCGGCAACGGGCTGCAGGCTTAATAGCAATAACAGGAGCCAGCCAACCGTGATTGCCGTTTTGCCCGTCTTTTGAAAACGCGTAAACCAAACCAGGAATAATCCTAGTCCCGTCAGTGATAGCAGGAGCGGCAGTGGCAGCATCATCCCGCCAATATACTTTTTCAGCATAAAAAGCATCTGAATGGGTCCTTTTTTAACCATCTAAGTGGATCAACGCAGGGATATTACACCAGATAGCTTCATTATCGCCGTGGGTGTGACAAAATAGCCGCCTTGTTGTTGGCGAGTGAGGTCGTCCTGTGCAGGATCGCAATTTTGATGACATCGCGGAAAAATTTTCGCGCAATATCTATGGCACAACGAAAGGGCAGTTGCGTCAGGCCATTTTGTGGCAGGATCTCGACCGGCTACTGGAAACTTTTGATTCTCGCCCGCTGCGCGTACTGGATGCTGGTGGTGGGGAAGGCCAGACGGCGATTAAAATGGCCGAGCGCGGTCATGAGGTGATTCTGTGCGATCTTTCCGCAGAAATGATCGCCCGCGCAAAACAGGCTGCCAGCGATAAAGGTGTGAGCGACAACATGCATTTTATACAATGCGCGGTTCAGGATGTGGCTCACCATTTGGAAACCCCGGTTGATCTGATATTGTTTCATGCTGTGCTGGAGTGGGTGGCGGAACCGAAAGATGCGCTGAATGCGTTATGGTCTGTCCTGCGTCCGGGCGGCGCATTATCGTTAATGTTCTACAATGCAAACGGCTTGTTGATGCATAACATGGTGGCCGGTAATTTTGACTATGTCATGATCGGAATGCCGAAAAAGAAAAAGCGGACGTTATCGCCGAACTACCCGCGCGATCCGCAACAGGTCTACGGCTGGCTGGAAGACGCCGGCTGGCAGGTCACCGGGAAAACCGGCGTGCGAGTGTTTCATGATTATCTGCGCGAAAAACATCGGCAGCATGACAGCTATGAGATGTTACTGGAATTAGAGACGCGCTATTGCCGTCAGGAGCCTTACATTAGCCTGGGGCGCTATATTCATGTCACCGCGCTGAAGCCGCAGAAGCAAGGATAAACTATGAGTGAATTTTCCCAGACAGTCCCCGAACTGGTTGCCTGGGCCAGAAAAAATGATTTTGCCATCTCGCTTCCAGTCGACAGGCTCTCATTTTTGCTGGCTGTCGCAACGCTGAACGGCGAGCGACTGGAGGGTGAAATGACGGAAGGCGAGCTGGTGGACGCGTTTCGTCATGTGAGTGATGCGTTTGAGCAAACCAGTGAAACCATCAGTACGCGTGCCAATAACGCGATTAACGATTTGGTACGCCAACGTCTGCTGAACCGCTTTACCAGCGAAGTGACCGAAGGCAATGCTATTTATCGCCTGACGCCGCTTGGGATCGGTATTACCGATTATTACATCCGCCAACGCGAATTCTCGACCCTGCGCCTTTCAATGCAGTTATCGATCGTGGCCAGTGAGCTGAAACGCGCCGCCGATGCGGCAGCGGAAGGCGGTGATGAGTTCCACTGGCACCGTAACGTCTATGCGCCGCTGAAATACTCGGTGGCCGAGATTTTCGACAGCATCGACCTGACGCAGCGCATCATGGATGAGCAGCAGCAGTCGGTTAAAGATGATATTGCCCAGTTGCTGAATAAAGACTGGCGCGCGGCGATCTCCAGCTGCGAAATGCTGCTCTCTGAAACGTCCGGCACACTGCGTGAATTGCAGGATACGCTGGACGCGGCAGGCGATAAGCTACAGGCTAACCTGTTGCGTATTCAGGATGCGACGCTCAGCCACGATCATTTGCACTTTGTCGACCATTTAGTGTTTGATTTGCAGAATAAGCTCGACCGCATTGTGAGCTGGGGTCAGCAGGCGATTGACCTGTGGATTGGCTACGATCGCCACGTACATAAATTTATCCGTACCGCTATTGATATGGATAAAAACCGCGTCTTTGCCCAGCGTTTGCGTCAGTCGGTGCAGAATTACTTCGATGCACCATGGGCGCTCACCTACGCCAGCGCCGATCGTCTGCTGGATATGCGTGATGAAGAGATGACGCTGCGCGATGAAGAGGTCATGGGTGAACTTCCGCCAGACTTAGAGTACGAAGAGTTTAACGAAATCCGCGAACAGTTGGCGGCACTGATCGAAGAGCAGCTTGCTGTCTATAAAACCAAAGCGATCCCGCTGGATCTGGGGCTGGTGGTTAAAGAGTATCTGCTCCAGTACCCGCGTGCGCGTCACTTCGACGTGGCGCGTATTGTGGTCGATCAGGCGGTTCGTTTAGGCTTTGCACAAGCAGATTTCACCGGGTTGCCAGCAAAATGGCAGCCAATTAATGATTACGGAGCCAAGGTACAGGCGCATGTCATCGACAAATATTGAACAAGTGATGCCAGTAAAACTGGCGCAGGCCCTGGCCAATCCTATTTTTCCGGCGCTGGATAGCGCGTTGCGTGCGGGTCGGCATATCGGTCTGGATGAGCTGGATAATCACGCCTTTTTGATGGATTTCCAGGAATATCTGGAAGAGTTTTATGCGCGTTATAACGTTGAGCTGATTCGCGCTCCGGAAGGGTTTTTCTATCTGCGTCCGCGTTCCACCACGTTGATTCCGCGCTCGGTATTGTCCGAGCTGGATATGATGGTCGGCAAAATTCTCTGCTACCTCTATCTGAGCCCGGAGCGCCTGGCAAACGAGGGCATTTTCACTCAGCAGGAGCTCTACGACGAGCTTCTTGCGCTGGCGGATGAAGCCAAACTGCTGAAGCTGGTGAACAACCGCTCCACCGGTTCTGACCTTGATCGTCAGAAGCTACAGGAAAAAGTCCGTTCGTCCCTGAACCGTTTGCGCCGTCTGGGCATGGTGTGGTTCATGGGCCATGACAGCAGTAAATTCCGCATCACCGAATCCGTATTCCGCTTCGGCGCTGACGTGCGTTCGGGCGACGATGCGCGTGAAGCGCAACTGCGGATGATCCGCGACGGCGAAGCGATGGCGATTGAAAACCATCTGCAACTTAATGATGAGAATGAAGACAATCAGCCGGATAGCGGGGAGGAAGAGTAATGATCGATCGCGGTAAATTTCGTTCGCTAACGCTGATTAACTGGAACGGGTTCTTCGCCCGTACCTTTGACCTTGATGAATTAGTCACCACCCTGTCGGGCGGGAACGGGGCAGGGAAATCCACTACCATGGCGGCATTCGTCACGGCGTTGATCCCTGACCTTACTCTGCTGCACTTCCGTAACACCACCGAAGCGGGCGCGACCAGCGGCTCGCGCGATAAAGGCCTTCACGGTAAGCTGAAGGCGGGGGTCTGTTACTCAGTGCTGGACGTCATGAACTCGCGCCATCAGCGCGTGGTCGTGGGTGTACGTTTGCAACAGGTCGCCGGGCGCGACCGTAAAGTTGACATCAAACCGTTCGCCATTCAGGGGCTGCCGACCTCTATGCAGCCGACGTCGCTGCTCACCGAAACGCTCAACGAGCGTCAGGCGCGCGTGCTGACCCTGCAGGAGTTGAAAGATAAGCTTGAAGCCATCGAAGGCGTGCAGTTCAAACAGTTTAACTCGATAACCGACTACCACTCGCTGATGTTCGATCTGGGCATCGTCGCTCGTCGTCTGCGTTCCGCATCAGACCGTAGCAAGTTCTATCGCCTGATTGAAGCCTCGCTGTACGGTGGGATCTCCAGCGCTATCACCCGTTCTCTGCGCGACTATTTGCTGCCGGAAAACAGCGGCGTGCGTAAAGCGTTCCAGGACATGGAAGCCGCGCTGCGCGAAAACCGCATGACGCTGGAAGCGATTCGCGTCACCCAGTCTGACCGTGACCTGTTTAAGCATCTGATTTCCGAAGCGACAGATTACGTGGCGGCAGACTACATGCGCCACGCCAATGAGCGTCGTATTCATCTGGATAAAGCGCTGGAGTATCGTCGCGAACTGTTTACTTCTCGCCAGCAGCTGGCGGCGGAGCAGTATAAGCACGTTGACATGGCCCGCGAGCTGCAGGAGCACAACGGTGCGGAAGGCGATCTGGAAGCCGATTACCAGGCGGCAAGCGATCACCTGAATCTGGTGCAGACCGCGTTGCGTCAGCAGGAAAAAATTGAGCGTTACGAAACGGATTTAGAAGAGTTACAGGTTCGTCTTGAAGAACAGAACGAAGTGGTCGCTGAAGCGGCGGAGCAGCAGGAAGAGAACGAAGCCCGCGCCGAAGCCGCTGAACTGGAAGTGGATGAGCTGAAAAGTCAGCTCGCTGACTACCAGCAGGCGCTGGACGTGCAGCAAACCCGCGCCATTCAGTACAATCAGGCGCAGCAAGCGCTGGCCCGCGCGAAAGAGCTTTGCCATCTACCCGATCTGACGCCTGACAGCGCCGATGAATGGCTGGAAACGTTCCAGGCCAAAGAGCAGGAAGCCACAGAAAAACTGCTCTCCCTTGAACAGAAAATGAGCGTGGCGCAAACCGCCCACAGCCAGTTTGAGCAGGCCTACCAGATTGTGGTTGCCATTAACGGCCCGGTTGCCCGCGATGAAGCGTGGAACGTGGCGCGTGAATTACTGCGTGACGGCGTCAATCAGCGTCACCTCGCCGAGCAGGCGCAGTCTCTGCGTGGCCGACTGAACGAGCTTGAACAGCGTTTGCGTGAGCAGCAGGAAGCTGAGCGTCTGCTGGCGGAATTCTGCAAACGTCAGGGTAAACACTACGATATTGAAGACCTGGAAACGCTGCATCAGGAACTGGAAGCGCGTATCTCCGTGCTCTCTGACAGCGTCTCCAGCGCCAGCGAACAGCGCATGTCGTTGCGTCAGGAACTGGAAACGCTGCAATCGCGCATCTCCGCCCTGATGCACCGCGCGCCGGTGTGGCTGGCGGCGCAGAACAGCCTGAACCAGCTCTGCGAACAGAGCGGCGAGCAGTTTGAGTCCAGCTCCGATGTCACCGAATATCTGCAACAACTGCTGGAACGCGAGCGTGAAGCGATTGTTGAGCGTGATGAAGTCGGCGCGCGTAAACGTGAAATCGATGAAGAGATCGAGCGTTTAAGCCAGCCGGGCGGCTCCGAAGATCAGCGTCTTAACGCGCTGGCCGAACGTTTCGGTGGCGTGCTGCTGTCTGAAATTTATGACGATGTCAGTCTGGATGATGCACCGTACTTCTCTGCGCTGTATGGCCCGTCGCGTCACGCGATTGTGGTGCCGGATCTCTCGCAGATCGCCGAGCAGCTTGAGGGGCTGGAAGATTGCCCGGAAGATCTCTACCTGATCGAGGGTGACCCGCAGTCGTTCGATGACAGCGTCTTCAGTGTAGATGAGCTGGAAAAAGCGGTGGTGGTGAAAATTGCCGATCGCCAGTGGCGTTATTCGCGTTTCCCAAGCCTGCCGCTGTTTGGACGTGCAGCGCGTGAAAACCGCATTGAGGCCCTGCATGCCGAGCGTGAAGTGCTTTCCGAGCGCTTCGCCACGCTCTCCTTTGATGTGCAGAAAACCCAGCGCCTGCATCAGGCGTTCAGCCGCTTTATCGGCAGCCATCTGTCGGTGGCGTTTGACGATGACCCGGAAGCAGAAATTCGCAAGCTGAATACCCGTCGCGGTGAGCTGGAACGCGCGCTGAATACGCACGAAAGCGACAACCAGCAGCAGCGTACGCAGTTTGAACAGGCGAAGGAGGGCGTTGCTCAACTCAACCGTCTGCTGCCGCGCCTGAGCCTGCTGGCCGATGAAACGCTGGCAGACCGCGTCGATGAAATTCAGGAACGCCTGGATGAAGCGCAGGAAGCCGCACGCTTTATTCAGCAGCACGGTAACCAACTGGCGAAACTGGAGCCGGTTGTCTCCGTGCTTCAGAGTGACCCGGAACAGTTTGAACAACTGAAAGAAGATTATGCCTGGTCGCAGCAGGTGCAGCGCGAAGCGCGTCAGCAGGCGTTTGCACTGACGGAAGTGGTGCAGCGTCGTGCACACTTCAGCTACTCTGATTCCGCGGAGATGCTCAGCGGCAATAGCGATCTTAACGAAAAACTGCGCCAGCGTCTGGAGCAGGCAGAAAGCGAGCGTACGCGTGCCCGTGAAGCGATGCGTACCCATGCCGCGCAGCTAAGTCAGTACAGCCAGGTGCTGGCGTCGCTGAAAAGTTCTTACGACACCAAGAAAGAGCTGCTTAACGATCTCTACAAAGAGTTGCAGGATATTGGCGTTCGCGCCGACAGCGGGGCGGAAGAGCGTGCGCGTATTCGCCGCGATGAACTGCACGCGCAGTTAAGCAACAACCGCGCGCGTCGTAATCAGCTGGAAAAAGCGCTGACCTTCTGCGAAGCGGAAATGGACAATCTGACCCGCAAACTGCGCAAGCTGGAACGTGATTATCTGGAAATGCGCGAGCAGGTCGTGAGCGCGAAAGCCGGCTGGTGCGCGGTGATGCGTCTGGTGAAAGACAACGGCGTAGAACGTCGTCTGCACCGCCGCGAGCTGGCGTATCTTTCTGCCGATGACCTGCGTTCGATGTCGGATAAAGCGTTAGGAGCGTTGCGTCTGGCGGTAGCGGATAACGAACATTTGCGCGATGTGCTACGTATGTCGGAAGATCCGAAACGCCCGGAACGTAAAATTCAGTTCTTCGTGGCGGTGTACCAGCATCTGCGCGAGCGTATCCGTCAGGATATTATTCGCACCGATGATCCGGTTGAAGCCATCGAACAGATGGAAATCGAACTGAGCCGTCTGACCGAAGAACTGACCGGACGTGAACAGAAACTGGCGATCAGCTCTCGCAGCGTGGCCAACATCATTCGCAAAACCATTCAGCGCGAGCAGAACCGTATTCGTCAACTGAACCAGGGGCTGCAGAGCGTGTCGTTTGGTCAGGTTAACAGCGTGCGTCTGAACGTTAACGTGCGTGAAACGCACTCGACGCTGCTGAATGTGCTTTCTGAGCAGCACGAACAGCATCAGGATCTGTTTAACAGTAACCGTCTGACCTTCTCCGAAGCGCTGGCGAAGCTCTATTCACGCCTTAATCCGCAAATTGATATGGGCCAGCGCACGCCGCAAACCATTGGCGAAGAACTGCTTGATTACCGCAGCTATCTTGAGATGGAAGTGGAAGTCAACCGTGGTTCCGATGGCTGGCTGCGTGCGGAATCGGGCGCGCTCTCAACCGGTGAAGCGATTGGTACCGGGATGTCGATTCTGGTGATGGTGGTACAGAGCTGGGAAGATGAAGCGCGTCGCCTGCGCGGAAAAGACCTCTCGCCGTGTCGTCTGCTGTTCCTCGATGAAGCGGCGCGTCTGGATGCCCGTTCTATCGCCACGCTGTTCGAGCTGTGCGAACGTCTGGAAATGCAGCTGATTATTGCGGCACCAGAGAATATCAGCCCGGAAAAAGGCACCACCTATAAACTGGTGCGTAAAGTGGTTGGCAATCACGAGCACGTTCATGTGGTGGGGCTGCGAGGGTTTGCCGCGCAACTCCCAGAGACACTACCGGGAACGGCTGACGCCTCCTGATGTAAAAGGGCGTAAATAAAAAACCCGGCGCGAAAGTGACCGGGTTTTTTCTCATTCAGGGAGAAGCGCCGTTTTAGCTATCTGCTTTTGCGGCCAGAGGGGGTATTATCTTTAGACTTCTTTACATTTGGTCAGGCAGAAATTTTTTGTCTTTATATACTGAGAGTAAGCCCGTTTTACGAGCATTAATGCAATAACAGGGGGCAAGGGATGTTGCTTAATAAAAAGAATGGTCGTCGATTGTCGGTCGTGAGTGTGTGTCTGGCAATGACGTTTGCTCCACTGTTTAACGCGCTGGCCGATGAGCCAGAAGTCGTGCCTTCCGACAGTTCCGCCACCGTAGCGGAAACTGCGCCTGCGCTGGCGGTTCCGGGAAGCCAGGCGTCAGCGATGGCGAATCTGTTGGGAACACAGCCGCTCCCCGATGGGGCTGCGGCAAAAAGCCGGGCTGATATTCAGTCCTGGCTGCCAGCAGGCTACACGCCGGTTTATCTCAATCCATTGGTTACGCTTTACGCCGCACACGATATGAAACCGATGTGGGAAAATCGTGATGCCGTTCGTGCGTTCCAACAGCAGCTGGCCGAAGTGGCGATTGCTGGTTTTCAGCCGCAATTTACCAAATGGGTTGAGCTGTTAACCGACCCGAACGTCAACGGGATGGCGCGGGATGTCGTGCTGTCTGATGCACTGATGGGCTACCTGCACTTTATAAGCGGTATTCCGGTTCAGGGTAATCGCTGGTTGTACAGTGCGAAACCGTACACCATGGCGACGCCGCCGCTGTCGGTCATTAACCAGTGGCAACTGGCGCTCACTGAGGGCACATTACCGCAGTTTATCGCCGGGCTGGCTCCTCAACATCCGCAGTATGAAACCATGCACCAGACACTGTTGTCGCTGCTCTCGGACACCAAACCCTGGCCGACGCTGAAATCAGGCGCGTCACTGCGGCCTGGGCAATGGAGTAGTGATGTCCCTGCGCTGCGGGAAATTTTACAACGTCATGGCATGCTTGATGGTGGGCCCAATATTACGCTGCCAGGTGACGAACCGGCCGTCAGCCCATCCGCGAAAACCAGAAAAACGGCAAAGTCTGGCCCACAAGCGTATGACCGTACATTGTCCGACGCCGTTAAGCGCTTCCAGACCTCACAGGGGCTGGGCAGCGATGGCGTTATTGGCGGTGCCACGCGTGATGCGCTCAATCTTTCCAACGCCGAACGTGCCGGTGTCGTGGCGCTGAATATTCAGCGTTTGCGTTTGCTGCCCGGTAAACTTTCTACAGGCATTATGGTGAACATCCCGGCGTATTCGCTGGTCTATTATCAGGACGGCAATCAGGTGCTGGCATCGCGTGTCATTGTGGGGCGTCCGGATCGCAAAACGCCGATGATGAGCAGCGCGTTGAATAACGTGGTGGTCAACCCGCCATGGAACGTACCGCCAACGCTGGCGCGCAACGACATTCTGCCGAAACTGCGTAACGATCCCGGTTACCTTGAGCGTCACAACTATACGGTGATGCGCGGCTGGAACAGTAGCGAAACCATTGATCCCTGGCGTGTAGACTGGTCAACCATCACGGCGTCAAATCTGCCGTTCCGCTTCCAGCAGGCACCAGGGCCACACAACTCACTCGGGCGGTATAAATTTAATATGCCGAGTTCGGACGCCATCTATTTACACGATACGCCGAACCATAATTTGTTCCAGAAAGATGCCCGAGCGTTAAGTTCTGGTTGCGTGCGTGTGAATAAAGCCTCTGAACTCGCCGGTATGTTATTGAGTGATGCCGGATGGAATGACGCGCGAATTTCCGATGCGCTGAAGCAGGGGAATACACGCTACGTGAATATTAGACAGAATATCCCGGTGAATCTTTATTACCTCACCGCCTTTGTTGACGCTGATGGAAAGACACAATATCGCACAGATATTTACAATTATGATGTAACAGCGCGATCTGGCGCACAAATCCTGCCAAAAGCGGAACAATTAATCAGATAAATGAAGTAGTTCAGGTAATTTAGTGGTCGTATCTATGTCGCAACGCCCACCAGGGAAAGCCCTGGTGGTGCGGGTTGCGCTGGGATGGTCGCCTTGACGCTGGCAGAAATGCCCGGTAAGGTGCCCTACGTGCGCCAGAAGTGCATAAATTTCGATCACATTTACTTGTAGACCTGATTATCATGGACAAATTTGACGCTAATCGCCGCAAACTGCTGGCGCTGGGTGGGGCTGCGCTGGGCGCTGCTGCTATCTTGCCGACGCCTGCACTTGCTACCCTCTCGACCCCACGTCCGCGGATCCTGACGCTGAACAATCTTCATACGGGTGAGTTGATAAAAGCCGAGTTTTTCGACGGCAGAGGCTATATTCAGGATGAATTAGCAAAACTCAATCATTTCTTCCGTGATTTTCGCGCGAATAAAATAACCACTATTGATCCCTCATTATTCGATCAGCTTTATCGACTGCAGGGCTTATTAGGCTCTAATCGTCCGGTACAGTTAATCTCTGGCTACCGCGCCATTGATACGAATAATGAATTACGAGCCCATAGCCGTGGTGTAGCGAAAAACAGCTACCACACGAAAGGACGGGCGATGGATTTCCATATTGAAGGTGTTTCGTTAAGCAATATTCGCAAAGCCGCGTTATCTATGCGCGCAGGTGGTGTAGGATACTACCCACGTAGCAACTTTGTGCATATTGATACCGGGCCGGTGCGGCACTGGTAACGAAACAGGAGCCTTATGAACTATCGTATTATTCCGGTCACCGCGTTCGCGCAGAACTGTTCATTGATTTGGTGCGAGCAAACGAAACTTGCTGCGCTGGTCGATCCTGGCGGTGATGCTGAGAAAATCAAAGAGCAGGTTGAGGCCGCTGGCGTTACCCTGGTTCAGATTTTACTCACTCACGGGCATCTCGATCACGTAGGTGCGGCGGCGGAGCTGGCTGCGCACTACGGTATTCCTGTGATTGGGCCGGAAAAAGAAGATGAGTTCTGGCTGCAGGGATTACCGCAACAGAGCCGGATGTTCGGCCTCGAAGAGTGTCAGCCTCTGACGCCTGACCGTTGGCTGAATGAAGGCGAAACGGTAAGCGTGGGCAATGTGAAGTTACAGATACTGCATTGTCCGGGTCACACGCCGGGCCACATCGTCTTTTTCGATGACGCGTCCCGGCTGTTGATTTCCGGTGATGTTATCTTTAAGGGCGGGGTGGGGCGCAGTGATTTTCCGCGCGGTGACCACGGCCAACTGATCGACGCGATTAAACGCAAGCTATTGCCGCTGGGTGATGACGTGACGTTTATTCCGGGTCATGGCCCTCTGTCAACGCTCGGCTATGAGCGGCTGCACAACCCGTTCCTGCAGGATGAAATGCCTGTCTGGTAATAGCAAAAAAGGCCGCGAAAGCGGCCTTTTTCCTGATGACAAACGCAACATTGCCTGATGCGCTACGCTTATCAGGCCTACAAGGCTCCTGCAATATATTGAACTTGCACTGTTTTGTAGGCCGGGTAAGGCGTTTACGCCGCATCTGGCAAGAACAAAGCGCACTTTGTCAGTGAAATAAGGCCGCGAAAGCGGCCTTTTTTACGTCGTCTGACCCGTCTTACAACACGGCGACAATGGCTTCGCACAGCGGCGCCATGTTGTCCGGTGTCATACCCGCGACGTTGATACGGCCAGAAGCCACCGCATAGACGCCAAACTCTTCACGCAGACGCAGCACCTGGTCTTTGGTCAGGCCGCTGAACGAGAACATGCCGTTCTGTTTGGTGATAAAACTGAAGTCGCGGTTCGCACCTTTCTCCTGCAGCGTGTTCACAAACAGCAGACGCATGCGCTGAATGCGTTGACGCATATCGGTCAGCTCCTGTTCCCAAATGGCGCGCAGCGCGTCATTGCTGAGAATGGTCGCGACAACGGATGCGCCGTGAGCCGGCGGGTTGGAATAGTTAGCACGAATCACCGACTTCATCTGGCTGAAGGCGCGATCGGCGTTGTCCGCATCGCGGGTGACCAGGGTGCAGGCACCCACACGTTCGTTATACAGACCGAAGTTTTTGGAGTAAGAGCTGGCAACAATCAGCTCATCATGCAGCGCGGCGAACGCGCGCAGACCTTCGGCATCTTCTTCCAGACCACGGGCAAAGCCCTGGTAGGCGAAATCGAACAGCGGCAGCCAGCCTTTCTCAGCGGAAAGCTTCGCCAGTTGTTGCCACTGCTCCAGCGTCGGATCGATACCGGTCGGGTTATGGCAGCAGCCGTGGAACAGCACCACATCACCAGCCTGTGCATTGTTCAGGCTGGCAATAAGGCCATCAAAATTGAGCGCGTGGTTCTGGGCGTCGTAGTAGTCATATTCGCAAACTTCGAGGCCAGCGGCATTGAACACACCTTTATGGTTCGGCCAGCTCGGGTTGCTTACCCAAACGCGTTTCGCGCTGGTGTTTTTGGCGAGGAAATCTGCCGCGACGCGCAGTGCGCCGGTACCGCCAGGCGTTTGCGCCGTACGGGCGCGTTTCGCATTGACGATTTCACTTCCTTTACCGAACAGCAGCTCCTGCGTGCAACGACCAAACTCCGGGATACCATCAATACCGAGGTAATTTTTAGTCGTTTCATTTTCCAGCAGATAAAGCTCCGCTTTTTTAACGCTGGTCAGAACCGGGGTTTTACCGGTCTCATCTTTGTAAACTCCAATCCCGAGGTTGATTTTGCTCGGGCGGTCGTCGGCACGAAACAGATCGGCCAGGCCCAGAATTGGGTCGGCAGGGGCGGCTGTAATGTTCTCAAACATGACGGGGTTCCATTTATGAGTGACTTGGAGAAATCCGCTATCAGGTTAACGGCAGATTTACAAAATGCCAACCGTTTGCAATGAAAAGCGCGAGCCTTTTCAAAAGTCGCGATTTTTAACTAGTGTAAACGAGAAAAACAGGGCCGAAGCCCTGTTTCCTGTGCATATAACAAAGTGGCGTACTGATTAGAACTGGTAGACGATACCCACAGCAGCCTGGTCGTCGGTAGACAGGCCAGTGGCTGCGGTGTAGTCGTTTTCGTCCAGCAAGTTGAACTTGTACGCTGCATAGACGTTCATGTTTTTGTTGAAGTAGTACCAGGTGCCGACTTCAACATATTTCAGCAGGTCAGCAGTGCCGCCGTCGAAGCCAGGGCGTGACGCCAGGTTTTTACCTTTAGACTGTACGTAGCCAACGGAGGGACGCAGGCCGAAGTCGAACTGGTACTGAACCACTGCTTCAATGTTCTGTGTTTTGTTGGCAAAGCCCGTGTCTTCCGGGGTCATGTTGTAGGTCTGAGAGTACATGACAGCCGCATAAACGTTGTTTGCATCGTACTTAGCAGAGGTCGCCCACGCTTCGGCTTTGTCGCCGCTTGCGCTAAAGGCCTGGTTTTTCTGATCGGTAGTACGGTTAGAGTTAGCGTAGCCTGCGGAGATAGCAAAGCCTTCGCCAAAGGCCCAGGTCGCAGAGGTACTGATACCGTCGCCGTTCTGCTTCTGAATGTTACGATCTTCGTTTTTGCCCTGATACTGAACCGCGAAGCTCAGACCGTCGACCAGCCCGAAGAAATCTGAGTTACGGTAGGTTGCGACGCCATTGGTACGCGCAGTCATAAAGTTATCGGTGTAGTTCCAGCCGTCGCCGCCCCACTCAACCAGCATATCGGTTGCAGATTCAACGTCGTAGATAGCGCCGTAGTTACGACCGTAGTCGAAAGATCCGAATTCACCGGCTTTCAGGCCCGCGAAGGCCAGACGGGTTTTGGTGGTTTGGGAACCTTCAACGTTGGACGCATCCATGTTGTATTCCCACTGACCGTAACCGGTCAGCTGTTCGTTAATCTGAGTTTCCCCTTTCACACCAATACGGGCATAGGTGGTATCCGAGTTGCTGGTGTCACCATTGGTGGTCCACACATGCTCACCGACCATTTTGCCGTAAAAGTCCAGTTTGTTGCCGTTTTTGTTATAGATTTCTGCAGCGTTAGCTGCACCGGCTACCAGCAGGGCAGGGATCACCACTGCCAGGATATTGCGCTTCATCATTATTTATTACCCTCATTAGGTTTTTTTTATATCGACACTCGCCACTGCCGCCAATAACTTCTGTCAATAAAAATTTACAGAAGTATTGATGATAGTTTGGTGTCTTTTTGTGTCTGAGAGGCATATTTCCATTCAAACCACCGTTTCGCTAGCCGGAAAGTGCTACAAATATCCTAATTAAGTAACAAAAAGAAATTTTATGTAACAATAAATTAAAAATAAGGAACTTTGTGAGACAACTCAAAGTTCTGTTGGGTTAGGGCAAACGTTAGTGAATTTCTGTATATCTATATGAATTTCTTATCTTTAATTTAACTATGGGTTGTTTATTGCACAAGTTGCTGTAATTGTGAATAACTGAAAATGTTAAAATTAAGTTTCAGAAAGGACGTGATCTCGCTTAAAAATAATGCTATTTGCTCAGGTGAACCTAAAATCCACAAAGAATTGAGTATTTTTTGTGCGAAAACGTTAACAGAAATGGGATGTAACAAACTACGTTCTGTAGGGGGTTGATCCTTAAGGTAATTGACGAAGATTTACGTTAAGGGCACAAAAAAGGCCAGCATTTGCTGGCCTTGTTGAAATAGCGGAGCTTTAGAAGCTGGCGTTACGCGGCGTTCTTGGGAAGGCAATCACGTCACGGACGTTTTGTACGCCTGTCACATAGGCAATCAGACGTTCGAAGCCCAGACCGAAACCGGAGTGCGGTACGGTGCCGTAACGACGCAGATCGCGATACCACCAGTAATCTTCTTTGTTCAGACCCATCTCTGCCATGCGGGCATCCAGCACGTCCAGACGCTCTTCACGCTGTGAACCACCGATGATTTCACCGATACCTGGGGCCAGCACGTCCATCGCCGCGACGGTTTTACCGTCGTCGTTAAGACGCATGTAGAATGCCTTGATCTCTTTCGGATAGTTTTTCACCACCACCGGCGCTTTGAAGTGTTTCTCAGCAAGATAGCGTTCGTGTTCGGAAGAGAGGTCAACGCCCCAGTAAACCGGGTTTTCAAAGGTTTGACCGCAGTTTTCAAGGATGGTGACCGCGTCGGTGTAATCCACCTGTGCGAAATCCGCCTCGATAAAGCGTTGCAGACGTTCAATAGCGTCTTTATCCACGCGTTCAGCGAAGAATTTCATGTCGTCCATACGTTCTTCAAGAACCGCTTTGAAGACATATTTCAGCATGGCTTCCGCCAGCGCGGCGTTATCTTCCAGGTCGGCAAACGCGACTTCCGGCTCCAGCATCCAGAACTCGGCCAGGTGGCGGCTGGTGTTGGAGTTTTCAGCGCGGAAAGTCGGGCCGAAGGTGTAGATTTTTGACAGCGCACAGGCGTAGGTTTCGCCGTTCAGCTGGCCGGAAACGGTCAGGAAAGACTCTTTACCGAAGAAGTCTTTATCGAAATCGACTTTACCCTGGTCGTTACGCGGCAGGTTTTCCAAATCCAGCGTGGAGACGCGGAACATTTCGCCAGCGCCTTCGGTATCGGATGCGGTGATCAGCGGGGTGGACACCCAGAAGAAACCCTGTTCATCGAAGAAGCGGTGCAGCGCCTGTGCCAGCGTATGGCGAACGCGTGCCACCGCGCCAATCAGGTTGGTGCGCGGACGCAGGTGTGCCACTTCACGCAGGTATTCGATGCTGTGACGTTTAGCCGCCATCGGGTAGGTATCCGGATCTTCCACCCAACCGGTCACTTCCACGCTCGTCGCCTGGATTTCGAAGCTCTGGCCCTGGCCCTGAGACGCCACGACTTTACCGGTGACGACCACGGAGCAACCGGTGGTCAGACGCAGGATTTCCTGATTGTAATTGGGCAGAGAATTATTAATAACGGCCTGTACAGGATCAAAGCAGGAACCGTCATAGACGGCGAGGAAGGAAAAGCCAGCTTTTGAATCTCGGCGAGTACGCACCCATCCGCGCACGGTGACTTCGCTGTCAACGGCGGCACGGCCCTGGAGTACGTCGGCTACAGGCACAACGCTCATAATAGTCTCTCTGTTAAGTTGTCCAATAAAGATTAAGTTGCTCCCTAAAAAAGGGAGTTATCTATGTTACCTGTCATCCGCCATCAGACAAGCAGATTTCGCACTGTGAAGGGGAGAATTCAGAAATTAATAAAGAAGAAGGGAGCCGATTGGCTCCCTTTGGTGATTAACTCGCCTTTTTGACCTGAGGCAGGTCGAAGGCTTTGCGCAATGCGCGAACGAATGCCTTGTCGTGACAGATGGTTTTGCCAGGGCTGTCGGAGAGTTTTGCGACCGGCTTGCCGTTACATTCCACCAGTTTAATGACGATATTCAGAGGTTTTACCTGGGGAATATCGCAGGTGAGACGAGTGCCAATACCGAAGCTCAGGTTCACGCGCGATGAGAAGTGGCGATAGAGATCGACCGCTTTGGGCAAATCGAGATTATCGGAGAACACCAGCACTTTGCTGTGCGGGTCGATACCCAGTTTTTCATAGTGGGCAATCGCTTTTTCGCCCCATTCAACCGGGTCGCCAGAGTCGTGGCGTAGCCCCTGATAACGGGTAGCAAATTCCGGCCCGAAATCGCGCAGAAAGGCGTCCATGGTAATGCAGTCGGTCAGGGCGATACCCAATTGGTCTGGATATTCTGCAAGCCAGGCCGCCAGCGCCGCACGTTGGCTGGTTGCCAGGTCAGGGCTAATTTGCTGATGCGCCTGGAACCACTCGTGCGCCTGTGTACCCATTGGGGTAAGGTCGAGACGACGAGCGAGATCGTAGTTGCTGGTACCGGTAAACCACGGCTCCTGCTGGAGACGTTTGACGATCGCTTCCTGCACGTCGCGGGAGAAACGACGACGAGTACCGAAATCCATCAGGCGGAACGCGGACATATCAAGGTCAGCGGTCATGCGCGTGAAATCAGTGAGTTTATGCTCAAGCATTTCAAGCGCCTGCGGTACGCCTTCTTCCGGGGAACGGTAGCGATGAACCAGCTCGCTTATCACCGCCAGTAGCGGCACTTCCCACATAATGACCTCACGCCATGGGCCATCAAGGCGAATGTTCAGCTTGCCGTTGTCGTTGGTAACGGTCACCTGTTGCGGGTCGTAGCGAAATTCGCGCAGCCAGTTCAGGTAATCTTCTTTAAAGAAGGGCAGCCCTGAAAGCCAGTGATATTCATCATCACTGAGTTTCAGCGAACGCATAGCGTCTACCTGTTCCCGAATGGCATCAGCATAAATGCCCAGCAGATCGTCACCACGGCAGCGGAATTCCGCTGCGACGTTAACGTCGTAGTAGTGGTGGAATACGGCCTGCTGCATATGCAGTTTGTAGGCATCCGTATCAAGCAACGAATGCAGAACAGGAGTCACGAATTGAGTCATGGTGCGCAATAGCATCCTCTCACAGGAGCGTTTAGTAAAATAAACAACAGGGAGATTAGCAGGAGTATACCTTGTTTATTCATTTATTGAACCCCGATCACATCATAAGGCCTGCTAAGGGGCTAGGGCATTTCGTGCCAATGTGTTATCCAAATGTAGCAATTTTTGGTATTTGTCTGGAAAAGATGAAGATTCTGCATAGCGCGATTTAAACAACAGGAATAGACTGGATACGACATTTTACAAACGACGCTAAAGGTTTTTTATGACACAACAGCCCCAAGCCAAGTACCGCCACGACTACCGTGCGCCGGACTACCTGATCAGTGATATCGACCTGGCCTTTGACCTGGATGCCGCAAAAACCGTCGTGACGGCCCAAAGCCAGGTTTCCCGTCATGCAGCGTCTGATGTGCCGCTGCGTCTGGACGGCGAAGATTTAACGCTGATTTCCGTACACGTGAACGGCGAGCAGTGGACGAACTATAAAGAAGAAGAGAAGCAACTGGTTATCAGCGGCTTGCCAGAGCGTTTTACGCTGCAAATTGTGAACGAAATCAGCCCGGCGTCGAACACCGCGCTGGAAGGGCTTTACCAATCGGGCGAAGCGCTGTGTACGCAATGCGAGGCGGAAGGATTCCGTCACATCACTTATTATCTCGACCGCCCGGACGTTCTGGCGCGTTTTACCACCAAAATTACCGCTGACAAAGCGAAATATCCGTACCTGTTGTCTAACGGTAACCGCGTTGCGCAAGGCGAGCTGGACAATGGCCGTCACTGGGTACAGTGGCAGGATCCGTTCCCGAAACCGTGCTACCTGTTTGCGCTGGTGGCAGGAGACTTCGACGTCCTGCGCGATACCTTCACCACCCGTTCCGGGCGTCAGGTGGCGCTTGAGCTGTTTGTCGATCGCGGCAACCTTGACCGCGCGCCGTGGGCGATGACGTCGCTGCAAAACTCCATGAAGTGGGATGAGGCGCGTTTCGGCCTCGAATATGACCTCGACATCTACATGATTGTCGCCGTTGACTTCTTTAATATGGGCGCGATGGAAAATAAAGGTCTCAACATCTTTAACTCCAAATACGTGCTGGCGCGCACCGACACCGCCACCGATAAAGATTATCTCGATATTGAGCGCGTCATCGGCCACGAATATTTCCATAACTGGACCGGGAACCGCGTCACCTGTCGCGACTGGTTCCAGCTGAGCCTGAAAGAGGGCTTAACCGTGTTCCGCGATCAGGAGTTCAGCTCTGACCTCGGCTCGCGCGCGGTGAATCGCATCAATAACGTGCGTACCATGCGCGGCTTGCAGTTTGCCGAAGATGCCAGCCCGATGGCGCACCCGATTCGCCCGGACATGGTTATCGAGATGAACAACTTCTACACCCTGACCGTGTATGAAAAGGGGGCGGAAGTGATTCGCATGCTGCATACCCTGCTGGGTGAAGCGAATTTCCAGAAAGGTATGCAGCTCTATTTCGAACGCCACGACGGCAGCGCGGCCACCTGTGATGATTTCGTGCAGGCGATGGAAGATGCGTCCAACGTCGATCTGTCGCATTTCCGCCGTTGGTACAGTCAGTCCGGTACGCCAATTGTCAGCGTGCATGATGACTATAATCCGGAAACCGAGCAGTACACGCTGACCATCAGCCAGCGTACGCCAGCGACGGCTGACCAACAGGATAAACAGCCACTCCATATTCCGTTTGATATCGAACTGTATGATAACGAAGGGAAAGTGATTCCGCTGCAAAAGGACGGGCACCCGGTTCACAACGTGCTGAACGTCACCCAGGCAGAGCAGACCTTTATCTTTGATAACGTCTACTTCCAGCCGGTGCCGTCCCTGCTGCGCGAGTTTTCTGCACCCGTTAAGCTGGAATACAAATGGAGTGACCAGCAGTTAACGTTCCTGATGCGTCATGCGCGAAACGACTTCTCCCGTTGGGATGCGGCGCAAAGCCTGCTGGCCAACTACATCAAGATTAACGTCAACCGTCATCAGCAGAACCAACCGCTGTCACTGCCGGTTCATGTGGCCGATGCGTTCCGCGCCATCCTGCTGGATGAGAAAATCGACCCGGCGCTGGCGGCTGAAATTCTGACGCTGCCGTCGGCCAATGAAATCGCAGAACTGTTTGATGTTATTGATCCGATCGCTATCGCGGCTGTTCGCGAAGCGCTGACCCGTACGCTGGCCAATGAACTGGCGGATGAGTTCCTCGTTATCTACAACGCCAACAAATTGCCGGTCTATCGCGTTGAGCATGACGATATCGGTAAACGTTCGCTGCGCAATACGTGCCTGCGCTATCTGGCGTTTGGCGAGCGTGAACTGGCGGATAAACTGGTGCGCCAGCAATATCATCAGGCCGACAACATGACCGATGCGCTGGCGGCGTTAGCGGCATCCGTGGCGGCAGAGCTGCCGTGCCGCGATGCGCTGATGCAGGAGTACGACGATAAATGGCATCAGGATGGTCTGGTAATGGACAAATGGTTCATTCTTCAGGCCACCAGCCCGGCGGATAACGTGCTGGAAACGGTACGTAAGCTGTTGAATCACCGCTCGTTCACCATGAATAACCCGAACCGTCTGCGTTCGCTGATCGGCGCGTTTGCCAGCAGCAACCCGGCCGCGTTCCACGCGCTTGATGGCAGCGGTTATCAATTCCTGGTTGAGATGCTGACGGAACTTAACAGCCGTAACCCGCAGGTGGCGTCACGTCTGATTGAGCCGCTGATCCGCCTCAAACGCTATGATGCAAAACGTCAGGCGATGATGCGTGGGGCGCTGGAACAGCTGAAAGGGCTGGAGAATCTTTCCGGGGATCTGTACGAGAAGATTACCAAAGCGTTAGCGTAGTGAAAAAGCCGGGTAAGGCGTAGCCGCCTCCCGGCATTTTTTTACGCATGTTCAAACTGCTGATGAAACGCCGGAACGCGAATATCGCGACGGTGCAGCGCCTGCCAGAATGTCTCCAGCGCACTGTCCAGACGGCCCTGTAAATTTGGGCTGAACTGCGGCTTATGCTGGTAATCTGTTACCTGACTGTCGTCTGCGAACACGCCATGCAGGATCTCCTGCGCTTTTAATGCGCTCAGCACCGGTTTCAGTGCGTAATCCACTGCCAGCATATGGGCAACCGTACCGCCCGTCGCTAACGGCAACACCACTTTCCCCTCCAGTGCACGCTCGGGCAGCAGATCCAGCAGCGTTTTTAACGCACCAGAAAACGACGCTTTATAAATCGGTGTGGCAACGATTAAGCCATCTGCCTGCGACAGCTGTTCGGTCAGGGTTTTCAGCGCCGGGCTATCGAAACGCGCATACAGCAGATCTTCCGGCTCGAAATTTTGCAGATGCCAGTGGCATACCTCAACGTCCACCGCCGCCAGTTTTTCACGGGCGTACTCCAGCAGCGCGCTGGAGCGTGAGGGAAAACGCGGGCTTCCCGCCAGGGTGATGACGCGCATACAACCTCCTTGCAACCTTAATGTGTGTTTTGTTTAACATTCTGAAGGGCAGTTTGGCAGACGATGCCGTGATTCCTAAATGCTTTTTCAGCTAAACGAATTCTGATAAATGGATATGCGCTTACGTGCTCTATTTAAAAAAATCGAAAGGTTTTCAACATGCTTTTATTTTGTTGAATTATTGTGATGATAAATTCAGCTGTTAAATACATTGTTCTGTATTAA
>NZ_QBJC02000033.1:0-30563 GCF_003057695.2 Pseudocitrobacter sp. RIT415
GATTTTTCTCTTCAACCGAAGCGGCTGTTGCCGTGTCAGTGGGAGCGCATTATAGGGAGTTCTCATGAGGCTGCAACCCTAAATATGCAGTAATTTTACTGACTGCTGAAATTCACAGCAAAACCCCGCCTTATACCATTTTATACACAGAGTTACCCACAGAACTGCCGATCTTTTTTCTTTCTAAGGGAGATGGAGATGACGAAAATCGGACAACCTGAATGAAAAAGAAAAATTCGCGAGCGTTGCGCAAACGTTTTCGTTACAATGCGACCGCAAAACAAGGATGCCCCGTAAGGGGCGTTAGCTGAGTTTTTTGCGAAAAATTCAGCTAACGCTCTCTGTAATAGTCAAATCCAGGGGATTTACCATGCAACAACGTCGTCCAGTCCGCCGCGCCCTGCTCAGTGTCTCTGACAAGGCCGGTATCGTTGAATTCGCCCAGGCACTCTCCGCACGTGGTGTGGCGCTGCTCTCTACCGGTGGCACAGCGCGCCTGTTAGCAGATAAAGGTTTGCCGGTGACCGAAGTTTCCGATTACACCGGTTTCCCGGAAATGATGGATGGACGCGTAAAAACCCTGCATCCAAAAGTACACGGCGGTATTCTGGGGCGTCGCGGCCAGGATGATGCCATCATGGAACAGCACCACATTGAGCCTATCGATATGGTGGTCGTTAACCTGTATCCGTTCGCCCAGACCGTTGCCCGTGAAGGCTGCTCGCTGGAAGATGCAGTTGAGAACATTGATATCGGCGGCCCGACGATGGTGCGCTCCGCAGCGAAGAACCATAAAGATGTTGCCATCGTGGTGAAGAGCAGCGACTACGACGCCATTATTAAAGAGATGGATGCTAACGAAGGTTCGCTTCTGCTTGCTACCCGTTTCGATCTCGCCATCAAAGCTTTCGAACACACCGCCGCCTACGACAGTATGATTGCCAACTACTTCGGCAGCATGGTTCCGGCCTATCATGGCGAAAGCAAAGACGCCGCCGGTCGCTTCCCACGCACGCTGAATCTGAACTTCATTAAGAAGCAGGATATGCGCTATGGCGAAAACAGCCACCAGCAGGCTGCCTTCTATATAGAAGAGAATGTGAAAGAAGCCTCTGTTGCCACCGCAACCCAGGTCCAGGGTAAAGCCCTTTCCTACAACAACATCGCCGATACCGATGCGGCGCTGGAGTGCGTGAAAGAGTTCGCCGAGCCGGCCTGTGTGATTGTGAAACACGCTAACCCTTGCGGCGTAGCTATCGGTAATTCCCTTCTTGATGCTTACGATCGTGCGTATAAAACCGATCCGACTTCCGCATTCGGCGGCATTATTGCCTTTAACCGCGAGCTGGATGCCGAAACCGCACAGGCCATCATTTCTCGTCAGTTTGTCGAAGTGATCATTGCGCCGTCCGCCAGCGAAGAAGCGTTGAAAATCACCGCTGCTAAACAGAACGTGCGCGTTCTGACCTGTGGTCAGTGGGCCGAACGTATTCCAGGCCTCGATTTCAAACGTGTCAATGGCGGCTTGCTGGTTCAGGATCGTGACCTGGGGATGGTCGGTGCAGAAGAACTGCGCGTCGTCACCAAACGTCAGCCGACCGAGCAGGAACTGCGTGATGCGCTGTTCTGCTGGAAAGTGGCGAAGTTCGTGAAATCCAACGCTATCGTCTATGCCAAAGGCAATATGACTATCGGTATTGGTGCAGGCCAGATGAGCCGCGTGTACTCCGCCAAAATCGCCGGTATTAAAGCCGCCGATGAAGGTCTGGAAGTGAAAGGTTCGTCAATGGCTTCCGATGCATTCTTCCCGTTCCGCGACGGTATTGATGCTGCCGCCGCTGCAGGCGTGACCTGCGTTATTCAGCCTGGCGGTTCAATCCGTGACGACGAAGTGATTGCCGCTGCTGACGAGCACGGTATTGCGATGCTCTTCACCGACATGCGCCACTTCCGCCATTAATGGAGCGACAAATGAAAGTATTAGTGATTGGTAACGGCGGGCGCGAGCACGCGCTGGCCTGGAAAGCGGCGCAGTCGCCGCTGGTTGAGACCGTATTTGTCGCACCGGGTAATGCGGGAACGGCGCTGGAGCCTGCGCTGCAAAACGTCGCTATCGGCGTGACCGATATCCCGGCGCTGCTGGACTTCGCGCAAAACGAAAAGGTAGATCTGACCATTGTCGGCCCGGAAGCGCCGCTGGTGAAAGGCGTAGTGGATACCTTCCGCGCCGCCGGGCTGAAAATCTTCGGCCCAACGGCAGGTGCCGCGCAACTGGAAGGTTCTAAAGCGTTTACCAAAGATTTCCTGGCCCGCCATAAGATCCCCACGGCGGAATACCAGAACTTCACCGAGGTAGAACCTGCACTGGCGTATCTGCGTGAGAAAGGCGCGCCGATCGTCATTAAAGCTGACGGTCTGGCAGCGGGTAAAGGCGTGATCGTGGCGATGACGCTGGAAGAAGCGGAAGCGGCTGTTCACGATATGCTGGCAGGCAACGCTTTTGGCGACGCGGGTCATCGCATTGTTATCGAAGAGTTTCTCGACGGCGAAGAAGCGAGCTTTATCGTGATGGTGGACGGCGAGCATGTGCTGCCGATGGCCACCAGCCAGGATCACAAACGTGTAGGCGATAAAGATACCGGGCCGAACACCGGCGGAATGGGCGCTTACTCTCCTGCGCCGGTGGTGACCGATGAGGTTCATCAGCGCACCATGGAACGTATCATCTGGCCAACCGTGAAAGGCATGGCGGCGGAAGGTAATACCTACACTGGTTTTCTCTACGCGGGCCTGATGATCGATAAACAGGGCAATCCGAAGGTTATCGAATTCAACTGCCGCTTTGGCGATCCGGAAACCCAGCCGATTATGCTGCGCATGAAGTCCGACCTGGTTGAACTCTGCCAGGCGGCCTGTGAAGGCAAGCTGGACGAGAAAACATCCGAGTGGGATGAACGCGCCTCGCTTGGCGTAGTGATGGCAGCGGGCGGTTATCCAGGTGATTACCGCACCGGTGATGTGATCCACGGTCTGCCGCTGGAAGAAGTGGAAGGCGGTAAAGTGTTCCATGCGGGTACAAAACTGGCAGATGACGAGCAGGTGGTGACCAGCGGCGGGCGCGTGCTGTGCGTGACGGCGCTGGGACATACCGTTGAGGAAGCCCAGAAACGCGCCTACACACTGTTGAACGATATTCACTGGGACGGTAGCTTTAGCCGTACTGATATTGGTTATCGGGCAATTGCGCGCGAGCGAGGCGAGTAACTAACGATCCCAGATGCCCGGTGATACACCGGGCCAAGCCGCCAGCTCTTAAGCGAAAGGCTTAAAAATTCTTTTCTGTTGGCTGCCAGGTACAGTAGTCCTGGTTAGCCACCAGCAACAGTTGCGTCCCTTCTGGCGATTCCAGCCAGGCAATACTCACCTCTACCGATGAACGACGCTGACGGTTTTCAACATGCGCCAACGCGCGGCTATCGAGGTCAGGCTTCACCACCTCACCTTCGCAGGTCGTTACGCTGTGATCCGCATGCCAGCGCCCCTGACGCAGTACAACGCGCCCCTGACGCAATGCGTCGCTGGTCTGGTGGATTTGCTCAGCGCGATAGCGGTAAAGCGCTACCTGGTCGCTGGAGAGCTGCTGCTTCTGTCCGTCAACTTCCCGCTGCATGAAGCTCAGTTCACCACGGCTGTCAAAACGGGCACGAATATGTTCGGAAGGCTTACTGTAGATATTCAGTTCAATCAGCGAGAGCTGATCGCCCTGCCAGCGATATTCGCTGGTTGTAGTGGCCCCATTGTGCCACGGGCTGGAAACGGCGAGAAGATGGGTTTCTCCGCCGGAATCTTTGCGCCAGATGCGTACTGCACCCTGATCGTCAGCATAGCCGCTAGCGGTAAACGGCGGCAACGCGCTGTTATGGCTACAGGCAGAAAGCAACAGTATGCCACCTAACGCCGTCACAGAGCGCCAGATAGACAAAAGGGGTGAAACCACCCCTTCGCTAAAACTGTTCACTGCCACGCGGTCTTACTTAACTGCGTCTTTCAGTGCTTTGCCAGAAACAAAAGCCGGCACGTTAGCTGCGGCGATTTTGATTTCTTTACCGGTCTGCGGGTTGCGGCCAGTACGCTCAGCGCGGTGGTTCACTTTGAAGGTACCGAAACCAACCAGTTGTACAGCATCGCCTTCTTTCAGAGACTCAGTAATAGCAGCCAGAGTGGATTCCAGAGCAGCTTTAGCCTGGGTTTTGGACAGTTCTGCTTTGTCTGCAATTACATCAATCAGTTGAGTCTTGTTCATAAGTTATCCTTACAATGTGTTTATCGCTTGCTAAGCATCGAGTGCGACGAAAATGCCAGAAAAGCACTCTCCTGCATACACGCACCGATAGCCACTTTTTTTCGCCCCCCAAATGTAGACCAGACGGGGGGCGGAAGGGAAGCCTTCAGGCACGACAATTCAGGCGGTAAATCACGTTTTGTTGTCTCATTGCTTAAAATTTATACCAATATTGCTCTCACCAGCCTCTTTGAGGTCTGCGCGCAGGCTTTTTATCAGTTCAACATCACGTTCTTCACAGTCGGCTAAAACTCGGAAAATTTCCCACTGAATATCCCATTCCTGTTCCACCGCCGGGTTCTCTTTGAGCTCTTCATCGGTCATTTCACGACCAGCCTGAGTCATCTCCAGCATTGCCACGGTGGTGATAGAACTCTTACTGACTTCAATAGCGTGTTCCAGGGTTTCACCGCTTAAACGAGAATGCACCAGTTCACTCAATGCGACACAGGCATCAATTGCCGGATAAACGCCATACATGTCGAAATCATCCGCCGCCGGGATCGCTTCTTCCAGCTTTTCGAGTTGGCTATCGAAGTTCACTTTGGCATCTTTTACCGTCAGCGTTTCCCAGATGAGATCCAGAATACGGCGATAAACATGCGGATCGCCAAACGCTGACTCTTTGCAGAACATGGCGTAGTTCGGGTACATGCGTTCGCACAGGCAGGCCATAAACGTGACGTGTTGCCAGCTTTCCAGCTTCTCCAGACGCAGGTGAATCGGGTTTTGTAACATGATGAGTTCTCAAATGCGGAAATTAGCCGCAGTTTACCTGAATTGTGGTTATTTTGCTGTAAGACGCACAAAGGCGGCGCGTTCAGAGGCGACAGCGTCTGCCCAGCGTGTAGGCTCCGGCAATCGATAGCCTTTCATACAGCGTTGCACCCACGCGAGTGCGCTATCAGTGGTGACGCGGTGCCCCGTCGCGATAAACAACGGATTACAGCGCGCTTTGCTGCGCCACACCCACGCCAGTTGCTCGCCTTTATCCATCAGCGGGGATAACGCGCCGGGTTCGCTGTCGAGCGGCTCGAATGTACCGCAGAGACGTTTTTTCGCCACGCCTATCGTCGGCACGTCCACCAGCAAGCCAAAATGGCTGGCAACCCCCAAACGACGCGGATGCGAGATACCGTGACCATCGACAAATATTAAATCCGGTTTTTGCGACAGCTTTTCCCACACCGCCAGCAGCGCCGGGTATTCGCGAAAGGACAGGAAGCCGGGTATGTAAGGCATGGTGGTCGCAATGCGCGCCACCTGATACTCAACCAGCTCAAGCGATGGATACTTCAACAGCACCATCGCCGCTCGCGTCACGTCACCGCCCTGCTCAAAACCCACGTCAGCACCGGCGATCAGATCCGGGGGATCCTTATCCAGGCGATCCTCACGGATCACCGAGGAAGCAAGTTCGATTTGTTGAGCGCGTAGTGACGCGAGATCCATAACCACTCCTTACAGATGATAAGGTACAGAGAGACGATGTACCGCCTCGACAAACGCCCCGGCGTGTTCCGGCGGCACATCCTGATGGATGCCGTGACCGAGGTTAAACACATGGCCTTCACCCTTGCCGAAGCCCGCCAGAATGGACGCCACTTCTTCTTCGATGCGCGCAGGCTGCGCGTAGAGCATGGATGGATCCATATTGCCCTGCAGCGCAACTTTGTGGCCCACGCGGCGACGCGCATCGGCGATATCGGTTGTCCAGTCAAGACCCAACGCATCACAGCCAGTTTCCGCCATCGCTTCCAGCCACTGGCCGCCGCCTTTGGTAAACAGCGTGACCGGTACGCGACGTCCATCGTTTTCACGCAGCAGGCCATCGACGATTTTATGCATGTAGTAGAGCGAGAATTGCTGATAATCGCGACCGGTGAGCACGCCTCCCCAGGTGTCGAAAATCATCACCGACTGCGCGCCAGCTTTAATCTGTGCATTCAGATAGAGGGTGACGCTTTGCGCCAGCTTATCGAGCAGCAGATGCAGCGTTTGCGGTTCGGCATACATCATCTTTTTAATAACGGTAAACGCTTTGCTGCTGCCGCCTTCGACCATGTAGGTCGCCAGCGTCCAGGGGCTGCCGGAGAAACCAATCAGCGGCACTTCGCCCTTCAGTTCGCGGCGAATCGTGCGCACCGCGTTCATCACGTAACCCAGTTCGCCTTCCGGATCCGGAATCGGCAGCTTATCAACATCCGCTTTGCTGGCGATCGGCGAGGTGAAGCGTGGGCCTTCGCCCGCTTCAAAATAGAGGCCGAGACCCATTGCATCCGGGATGGTCAGAATATCGGAGAACAGAATGGCTGCATCCAGCGGGTAACGGCGCAGCGGCTGAAGCGTCACTTCGCAAGCCAGCTCAGCGTTTTTGCACAGGGACATAAAATCCCCGGCCTGGGCGCGAGTGGCTTTATATTCCGGTAAATAGCGGCCCGCCTGGCGCATCATCCAGACAGGGGTGACATCCACAGGCTGACGCAGCAGCGCACGCAGGTAACGATCGTTTTTCAGTTCGGTCATTTTTCCATTCCTTGAGCTCTTTCACGCCAGTGTAACATGAGTGTCACTCATACTCTGCCCGACAGAGTGCGACAGTATCTTCAATGAGTCGACGTGCGACGGTTCCCGGCGGCGGCAGTAACGGTAAATCGTCATAGCGATACCAGTTGGCTTCCAGCAGCTCTTTGGGGTCGATCACGATCTCGCCGCTGTCATACTCGGCCATAAATGCGGTCATCAGTGATTGCGGGAACGGCCACGGTTGGGAGGTAACATAACGCAGGTTTTTGATTTTTATACTGCTCTCTTCCATAACTTCACGCGCGACGGCCTGTTCCAGCGTTTCGCCCACTTCGACGAACCCGGCCAGCACGGTGTGCACGCCGTTGCGATGACGCGTATGTTGTGCCAGCAGAATGGTGTCATCGCGACGGATGGCAACGATAATGCAGGGTGCGATTTGCGGATAATAACGTTGACGGCAGTGGTCGCAGAGCATCGCCCATTCAGTTTTGCTGGGGTGCATCGTATGCCCGCAATAGCCGCAGAATTTATGTGAGCGGTAAAACTCCGCCAGTTGTACACCACGCCCGGCGAGCTGGAACAACCCCACGTCCTGGTCGAGAATTTGCCGCAGCGAGCCCATATCATGGCGGCGCTGTTGCTGAATCAGCCACACCGGTGAGCCTTGCCACTCCCCAATCAACAGCGCACGTTGGCCCGCAAGATCGAAATTCCCCGCTTCACCCCAGGGTAATTCTCCGCCCGGCAACCACAATTTTTGTTCATGGCTGACGACCCACCAGCCGATGTCTAATTTTTCAATTATACGATCCATATCTATTGCACTACCTTTGCTTCACTGGCATGTTATTTACATTATCGTTACATCTTAGTGCGCAGTCTTTAAACCCACTTGTGCGGAGTCAATCACATGTTAAACCAGCTCGAAAGCCTGACGGAGCATGTTGGAGGCAGTAACAAACTGGTCGACCGCTGGCTAAACATTCGCAAGCAATTGCTTATCGCTTATTCCAACCTGATTGGTATTAAGCCTGGCAAAGAATCGTTTATACGGCTGAATGAAAAAGCACTGGATGATTTTTGTCAGCGACTGGTGGACTACCTCTCCTCCTGCCACTTCAGTATTTATGAACGCATTCTGCATAAATTGGAAGGCGACGCCGCGCTTTTAACGGCCACCAAAATCTGGCCAAAGCTGGAAGCCAATACCCAGCAGATTATGGACTACTACGACTCGAGCCTGGAGACAGCCATCGATCACGATAATTGTTTTGAATTTCAACAAGCATTGTCGGATATCGGTGAAGCGCTGGAGGCACGTTTTGTGCTCGAAGATAAGCTCATCATGCTCGTACTGGATGCGATGCACAATAACGCCGGGATCAAACGTCCCGCTTGAGATTTTACGCATTAACGCGTAGTTTACATTCATCGCCTCATTTGTGGGGCTACATCTTGTCGGAGTGCCACGTGTGAAAACACAGGCTGAGACCGTTAATTCGGGATCCGCGGAACCTGATCAGGCTAATACCTGCGAAGGGAACAAGAGTAATTCAGCATTATGCCTCTGCCTTCACGGGCGCTGTGCATCCATTACTCCATCCGTCGTCTGACAAGCCATATCCTTTTTTATTTGGTATGCGCTATGTCTACAACAAAACTGACTCGCCGCGAACAACGCGAACAGGCTCAACACTTTATCCATACCCTGGAAGGCACCGCTTTTCCCAACTCTCGCCGTATTTATCTTGCCGGTACCCAGCCTGGCGTACGCGTGCCAATGCGCGAAATTCAGCTTAGCCCCACATTAATCGGCGGCACTGAGGGTAATCCGCAGTACGAAGAGAACGAAGCGATTCCGGTGTATGACACCTCTGGCCCCTATGGCGACCCGGCAGAAAAAATTGATGTCCGCCAGGGCCTGGCAAAACTGCGCCAACCATGGATTGACGCGCGCGCCGATAGCGAAACCTTAACAACACGCAGCTCCGCGTATACTCAGGCCCGCCTCGCGGATGAATTCCTCGACGAACTGCGCTTCACCGGTTTGCTGACGCCAAAACGCGCATGCCCCGGTAAGCGCGTCACTCAACTCCATTATGCTCGTCGGGGAGTAATCACCCCGGAGATGGAATTTATCGCCCTGCGCGAAAACATGGGGCGCGAGCGTATTCGTAGCGAAGTGTTGCGCCAGCAGCATCCAGGGCAAAGTTTCGACACACTGCTACCGCAAAATATCACACCTGAGTTTGTCCGTGCCGAGGTGGCGGCAGGTCGGGCGATTATCCCGGCGAATATTAACCATCCGGAATCAGAACCGATGGTTATCGGGCGCAACTTTCTGGTGAAGGTGAACGCCAATATCGGTAACTCGGCCGTCACCTCTTCCATCGAAGAAGAGGTGGAAAAACTGGTGTGGGCAACCCGTTGGGGCGCCGACACGGTGATGGACCTCTCCACAGGCCGCTATATCCACGAAACACGCGAGTGGATCCTGCGTAACAGCCCGGTACCGATTGGCACCGTACCGATCTACCAGGCGCTGGAGAAGGTTAACGGGATCGCAGAAGATCTGAGCTGGGAAGCCTTCCGCGATACGTTGCTGGAACAGGCCGAGCAAGGGGTCGACTACTTCACCATCCACGCGGGTGTGCTGCTGCGTTACGTGCCGATGACCGCAAAACGCCTGACCGGTATTGTGTCGCGCGGTGGCTCGATTATGGCGAAATGGTGCCTCTCACATCATCAGGAAAACTTCCTTTATCAACACTTCCGCGAAATCTGTGAAATCTGCGCCGCCTATGATGTGTCGCTGTCACTGGGCGACGGCCTGCGCCCCGGTTCTATTCAGGACGCCAACGATGAAGCACAGTTCGCGGAGCTGCACACGTTGGGCGAGCTGACCAAAATTGCCTGGGAGTATGACGTGCAGGTGATGATTGAAGGCCCGGGCCACGTGCCAATGCAGATGATTCGTCGCAATATGACCGAGGAACTGGAGCACTGCCACGAAGCGCCGTTTTACACTCTGGGGCCACTCACCACCGATATTGCGCCAGGCTACGACCACTTTACCTCCGGGATTGGTGCGGCAATGATTGGCTGGTTCGGCTGCGCGATGCTGTGCTACGTCACACCAAAAGAGCACCTCGGCCTGCCTAACAAAGAAGATGTGAAGCAAGGCCTTATTACCTACAAGATTGCCGCCCACGCAGCCGACCTGGCTAAGGGCCACCCCGGCGCGCAGATTCGCGATAACGCCATGTCGAAAGCACGCTTTGAATTCCGCTGGGAAGATCAGTTCAACCTGGCGCTCGACCCTTTCACCGCCCGCGCGTATCACGATGAAACATTGCCGCAGGAGTCAGGCAAAGTTGCCCATTTCTGCTCAATGTGCGGGCCCAAATTCTGCTCCATGAAAATCACCCAGGAAGTGCGCGATTACGCGGCGAAACAGGCCGCAGAGGCCGGGATGAACGAAATGTCCGGTCAGTTTCGCGCCCGGGGTGGCGAACTCTATATCCCTCAGGAGAACTTATAATGTATCAGCCCCATTTTCCCCCGGTTCCTTTCCGTTTAGGACTCTACCCGGTTGTCGATAGCGTGGAGTGGATTGCGCGTTTGCTGGAAGCGGGCGTACGCACGATCCAGTTGCGCATCAAAGACAAACGCGACGACGAGGTAGAGGCTGATGTGGTTGCCGCGATTGAACTCGGTCGTCGTTATCACGCGCGTCTGTTTATCAACGACTACTGGCGTCTGGCGATTAAACACCAGGCTTATGGTGTGCATCTGGGGCAGGAAGACCTGGAAACCACCGATCTCGAGGCGATTCGCGCGGCCAATTTACGCCTTGGTGTATCGACCCACGATGATATGGAAATCGACGTGGCGCTGGCGGCACAGCCTTCTTATATCGCGCTGGGTCACGTGTTCGCAACGCAAACCAAGCAGATGCCCTCCGCGCCGCAGGGACTGGAACAGCTCGCCGCGCATATTAAACGCCTGGACGATTATCCCACCGTTGCCATTGGCGGCATTAGCCTTGAACGCGCCCCGGCGGTACTGGCGACAGGCGTTGGCAGCATCGCTGTCGTGAGCGCGATTACGCAGGCCGCAGACTGGCGCGACGCCACCGCGAAACTGCTGGCTCTGGCAGGAGTGGGCGATGAATGATCGCGATTTTATGCGCTACAGCCGCCAGATGCTGCTGGAGGATATCGCCGTGGAGGGCCAGCAAAAACTGCTCGCCAGCCGGGTGCTTATCGTCGGGCTGGGCGGCTTAGGCGCGCCTGCGGCGTTGTATCTTGCCGGTGCGGGCGTCGGCACGCTGGTGCTGGCCGATGACGACGAAGTACACCTGAGTAATCTGCATCGTCAGATTGCCTTTTCCACGCACGACATCGCCCGTCCAAAAGCAGAGGCCACACGTGCGCGGCTGGCGGAATTGAACCCGGATATTACCCTCGTCACACTTTCGCAGCGGCTGGCGGGCGACACGCTCAGACAGGCGGTGCAGGATGCGGATCTGGTGCTCGATTGCTCCGATAACATGGCGACGCGCCAGGCAATAAACGCGGCCTGTGTGGCGCAGAACACGGCGCTGATTACCGCCAGCGCGGTGGGATTTGGCGGGCAGATGATGGTACTGACGCCGCCGTGGACGCAAGGTTGTTACCGTTGCTTGTGGCCTGACGATGCCGAACCGGAACGCAACTGCCGAACGGCGGGCGTAGTCGGCCCGGTAGTGGGAGTCATGGGTACACTGCAGGCGCTGGAAGCTATCAAGCTATTAAGCGGCATGCCCACCAGCAATACCCTGCGCCTGTTTGACGCACGCGCGCACCAGTGGCGAAACCTGGCGCTGCATCGCGCGGTGGACTGCCCGGTTTGCGGAGGTCGCCATGCAGATTCACTTTAATGATGAACCGATGCCGTGCGCTGAAGGGCTCTCCGTCACTGCCCTGCTCACGCAGCTTGAACAGTTAAAGCCGGGCGTCGCGCTGGCGCTCAATCAACAAATCCTGCCGCGCGAGCGTTGGGAACATCACATTGTGCAGGACGGCGATCGAATCCTGCTTTTTCAGGTTATAGCCGGGGGCTGACATGTTACGCATTGCCGATAAAATCTTTGATTCTCATTTATTTACGGGTACCGGAAAATTTGCATCATCAAAGGTGATGGTCGATGCCATTCGCGCATCGGGCAGCCAGCTTGTCACGCTGGCAATGAAGCGCGTCGATTTACGCCAGAATAACGATACCATTCTGGAACCGCTGCGTGAGGCGGGCGTGACGCTGCTGCCGAATACCTCCGGCGCAAAAACGGCGGAAGAAGCGGTCTTCGCTGCGCAATTAGCCCGGGAAGCGCTGGACACAAACTGGCTGAAACTGGAAATTCACCCCGACGCACGCTGGCTGTTGCCCGATCCTATCGAAACCCTGAAAGCCGCTGAACTGCTGGTCAAGGAAGGTTTTGTGGTGTTGCCGTACTGTGGCGCAGACCCGGTGCTGTGTAAGCGTCTTGAAGAAGTGGGTTGTGCCGCCGTGATGCCGCTGGGTGCGCCGATCGGTTCGAATCAGGGGCTGGAAACCCGCGCGATGTTAGAGATTATCATCGCTCAGGCAAATGTACCGGTGGTGGTCGATGCGGGAATTGGCGTACCAAGCCACGCAGCACAGGCGCTGGAGATGGGCGCCGACGCGGTGCTGGTGAATACTGCCATTGCCGTCGCCGATGATCCTGTGATGATGGCGCACGCGTTTCGTATGGCGGTTGATGCCGGTATCCTGGCCCGACAGGCCGTTCCGGGTGCACGACGCGCGCACGCTGTCGCCACCAGCCCGTTAACCGGTTTCCTGGAGGCCAGCGCATGAACACCTTCAGCGATCGCTGGCGTGAACTCAACTGGGACGATCTGCGCCTGAAAATCAGCAGTAAAACCGCGGCCGACGTTGAACGCGCGCTGGCCGCCCGCCATCTTACGCGTGACGATATGATGGCGCTGCTCTCACCTGCTGCTGCCGATTATCTCGAACCCCTGGCGCAACGGGCGCAACAACTTACCCGCCAGCGCTTCGGCAACACCGTCAGTTTTTACGTGCCGCTGTATCTTTCGAACCTGTGCGCCAACGACTGTACCTACTGCGGTTTTTCCATGAGCAACCGCATCAAGCGTAAGACGCTGGATGAGGCCGAAATCGCCCGTGAATGTGCGGCTATCCGCGCAATGAATTTCGAGCACCTGCTGCTGGTAACCGGCGAGCATCAGAGTAAAGTCGGGATGGATTATTTTCGCCGCCATCTTCCCGCCATACGCAGCCAGTTTTCATCGCTACAGATGGAGGTGCAGCCGCTCTCAACCGAAGAGTACGCTGAACTGAAAACGCTGGGGCTGGACGGGGTAATGGTTTATCAGGAAACCTACCACGAGGCGCAGTACGCCCATCATCATCTGAAAGGCAAAAAGCAGGATTTCTTCTGGCGGCTGGATACGCCGGATCGCCTGGGCCAGGCGGGTATTGATAAAATTGGCCTCGGCGCGCTGATTGGTCTGTCGGACAGCTGGCGGGTGGATTGCTTTATGGTGGCCGAGCATTTGCTGTGGCTTCAGCACCACTACTGGCAAAGCCGCTACTCGATTTCCTTCCCGCGCCTACGCCCCTGCGCGGGCGGTATTGAGCCAGCGTCATTGATGGATGAAAAGCAACTGGTGCAGGTGATCTGCGCGTTTCGCCTTTTCTCGCCGGACATTGAGCTGTCGCTCTCCACCCGTGAATCGCCGTGGTTCCGCGACAACGTGATCCCGCTGGCAATTAACAATGTGAGCGCTTTTTCCAAAACGCAGCCGGGCGGTTATGCGGACGATCATCCTGAACTGGAGCAATTTTCTCCACACGATGCACGCAGGCCGGAAGCCGTGGCGGATGCCCTGCGCGAGCGTGGTTTACAGCCGGTGTGGAAAGACTGGGACGGCTGGCTGGGACGCGCCTCGCAACCCTGAAGAGAGTGATGTAAGGGCATGATTTTCTCTGCGAAGATCCTCGCAGAGCCTCACTTTGCGCGTTGTTGAATAGCACGTGGCGGAATACGCTAGCCCTCGTCAGCAGGATGTTGACCAGGGCGGCTCTTCCTTCCTCTTCCGCCCTGCCTCCCCTACGCTTTTAAGATAATCGGCAACTATTTTTGCGTCTCTGATTTGATTACCCTATAAACAATAAGGAAAGCATAAGTTTTTTATATCGCCGCACAACACCTCCTGGCCCCTTATACTTTTGCCATTCACCTTCTGGAACGAAGAAAACGTTATGAGTACTCATAGCAGGAAACTGTCGTTTACTACACCGATAATCATCAGTTTCGCTGGTATCCTTTTGAGCTTTCTGGTCATTGCAACCCTGGTGATGCTTAATCAGCGTAAAGATATCATTGAGGATTACCACCATATCAATCGTAACTTCACCCACAATATGGCGGTGAATTACATGGAATCTATCCTGCGCGAAGATGATTATATTTTAAGCCGCGCGACGGCGTTTTTATCGAACAATGAACAGCTGGACAATGTCGTCAATCGCGATCCGGAGAAAGGCACCGAGCTCATGATGCATCTGCTGGCGCTAATGCCAACAGTAACGTCTATTTCTGTCGCCGATCCTCATGGGAATTATTTGCGCGTCCCGCAGGTGATGGCGTCATCTGACAGCAGTGAGTTTGATGCCACCAAACGCCCCTGGTTCCGCGCTCAGGGCGATTCCGGGCTGTTTTCTCGATACACGCAGCCGTATACCGATTTCTTTACCCGCGAAACCACTATCACGATGGCCAAGCCTGTCGTTTCTCCGGATGGAAAATTGAAAGGAACACTGGCATTTCATCTGGATTTACCGTCAATGAGCTACACCCTGCGACAAATGCAATCGCCGGTCAGCGGGGAATTTTTTGTGGTTAATCGTAATGGTAAGGCGGTGCTTCACCCGGATACCACCCGCCTGTTCAGTAATATGGTGCCTGAAAAACTGATGGACCAAATGACCAACGCGGAAGGGGAAATACACGACGGGAAGAGCAAAACCTGGCTCTACTATTACTCATTCACTAACCCGGACTGGTTCGTCATTTACAAAGTGTCTGACCGTACACTCGCCGACCTCGCCCATCACGAGACGGTAATTGTGGCCTGGGGATTTGCTGTAGCCGCCTTTGTCATCATCGTCTTCGGTCTCTATTTGCGCCACGCCTCGCGTTCCGTGTTAATGAACATCATCAATGCCATCAAAACCGGCGATGTTAACCGCGCGCCAAGGCTTGAAGCGATGTTAAGCAAAGCCATTGAAACCAATAAAGAGCGAGAAATGGCCTACGTTCGCCAGGCAACGATCGATGCACTGACCGGCTGTAAAAATCGTCGGGCCTTTGATAGCGACATTGCCGCCTTGATGAACGATCACCAACCGTTCGCACTGGCACTGGTCGATGTTGATAATTTCAAATCAATCAATGATACCTGGGGGCACCTTAACGGCGATATTGTACTGCGTAACGTCGCACGCGAAGGGTTACAGATTCTGCAACCGCATGAGATTTCGATTTATCGCTATGGTGGCGAGGAGTTTGCCGTTATCTTCCCGGCAACGCATATTGATTCCGCTCGCACTCTGCTGGAAAACTGGCGTGAGAAAGTCGCTCAACGTACGTGGCGTGAAGAGGGGCTCACCGTAACCTTCAGCGGTGGGCTGGGCGAATGGAATATGGAATCGCTGGAGCAGTTGATTGTTAGCGTTGACGAAGCGCTTTATAAAGCAAAGCAGCAGGGGAAAAACCGGATTTTGCGAACAACCGTGTCCTGATCTCCCTCCCTCTGAATAAGCCCACAGCCGTGGGCTTTTTTTACCCCACCAGCAAAAATGTAACCGGTTTCAGTTTTTTCAGCCTTTCTTTGTGATGGCTTACACACAATCGCCGCAAAGCAGTTGTTGAACCCTCTCTCCCGCGATAAAGATGTGACATCAAGGAACATGAGGGCGAATTATGAAGAACATCGTTTTATGCTGTGCTGCAGGTATGTCCACCAGTATGCTGGTTCAACGTATGAAAGACGCGGCTCAGAAGAAAGGTATTGAGGTTTCCATCAAAGCTGTGCCGGTCGCGGAATTCAAAGACAATCTTAATGAAGCCGACATCATTCTGCTTGGCCCTCAGGTCAAGTATGAGCAAGCTAAGCTGCAGGCGCAGGCCGATCCGCTGGGCAAAAAAGTGGCGGTTATCGACATGATGGATTACGGCATGATGAAAGGTGATGCCGTTCTGGAAAAAGCCCTCAAACTGATGGAGTAAGCTGGCATGGAAGATTTGGAAACCACCATTATGGAGCTGCTGGTTAACGCTGGCGCAGCACGTAGTGCCGCATTAACCGCGTTACAGCTGGCACGCAAAGGCGATTTCGCCGGTTCAGAAAAAGCGATGGCGGAGTCACACGACTACGTGAAGCATGCACATACCATTCAGACACAGCTTATTGGTCTGGATGAGGGTACCGGTAAATTACCGGTTAACCTGATCACCGTTCACTCTCAGGACCATCTGATGAACGCGATGGTGATTCAGGATTTAGCGACGGATATGATCGAACTCTATCGTCGCACCGCCTAATCAGACGCATTAGAGCAGGTGCCTTACGGCACCTGCTTTTTTATTACAGAAAACCGTACAGCCCGGCGAATACCCAGCCAAATACGCACGAGACACTCACGCCAATTAAGCCCGGCAGAATAAAACTGTGGTTAATCACGAAGCGACCAATATGCGTGGTACCTGAACGATCGAACTGAATTGCCGCCAGGTCGCTGGGATAGGTTGGCAAAATATAATAACCGTAGCAGGCAGGCGCTGAGGCCACGATATACGCGGGGTCCACGCCAATCGCCAGTGCGACCGGAACAATCGCCGCCAGCGCTGCCGCCTGAGAGTTCACGAATTTCGAGACCAGCAGCAGCACAATTGCATAGGCCCATGGATACTCTTTCACCATTTCGCCTAACACGCCCTTAATTTCAGACATGTGTGCACCGAACATGGTCTCCGCCATCCAGGCGATGCCGTACACCGCTACAATCGCAATCATCCCGGAACGGAAGACTTCATTTTTGGAAATCGACGCCGGGTTGGTTTTGGTGATGATAATAATCAGCGCACCGGAAAGCAGCATAAACATCTGGATGACCAGCACCATCGACAATGGCTTGCCGTCAAAGGCCGGGCGAAGTTCAGAGAATGCCCCCAGTAATGCCACAACCGCAATGGATGCCAGGAAGATCCACATCGCTACCCAGTTACTGGTGGGGAGTTTTTTATCCAACAACGTCGCCGTATCGCCGTACACATAGTGACGGTTTTCCGGTACGGCAATAAACGCCTGGAAGGTCGGGTCTTTATCTAAATCCTTCCCGCGGAACCAACTGAAAATACCAATCGCCAGGATGCCGAGCAGCGTTGAGGGAATGGTAATGGATAAGAGATCGAGGAATTCAAGATGCTTACCGTTAAAGGTGAAATTACCAAGCATCGCCACTAATGAGACCACGGCAACGGAGACCGGGCTGGCTATAATGCCCATCTGCGCGCCGATAGAACTCGCCGCCATGGGACGTTCAGGCCTGATATTATTTTTGATCGCCACATCGTAGATGATCGGCAAAATGGTATACACCACATGTCCGGTACCACAGAGAATGGTTAGCGTGCAGGTCACGAAAGGCGCAACAATAGAGACATACTTTGGATTACGTCGCAGAAGTTTTTCGGCAATTTGCAGCATCACATCTAAGCCGCCAGATGCCTGAAGCGTTGCCGAAGCGGCCACCACAGCAATAATCACCAGCATCACATCGACAGGCGGTTTTCCTGGCTGAAGATGAAAAACAAAGACCAGAATAACCAGTCCGATGCCGCCCAGGAGGCCCAGCGCAATACCGCCTTTCCGTGCGCCGTAGAATAAACAAATTAAGATGATAATGAGTTGTATAGCAAATTCCATGCATCCCCCAAATCCTGTCCGTTAATATCCGCTATTTTGTCGTGCACTGATTATTGTTTTACCTTTCCTCCTTCGACTTTTTCAGGGCAACAAAACCCGCCCGACACGACGGTGCCGGGTGTAAAAATCATTTATTTGATTACTAAGATGCTTTGACTATATCCACTTTATAAATGTGGTTTTTTGATATGCGTAGAATTTTTAGCCATTGATTTTTGACAGATATAAAAAAAGCCAGCCGGGAACCCGACTGGCTTTTTAAGCGCTACCTTAACGATTACTCGTTATCGGAACCGCCCAGGCCTGCGTTCAGCAGTTCTGCAAGGCTGGCAGATGCTTCTTCCGCACTCACCTGCTGAGTAGCAGGTACTTCACCTGCTGCACGGCGGCGAATACGATCCTGGTGGTACGCATAACCGGTACCCGCCGGGATCAGACGACCTACGATAACGTTCTCTTTCAGGCCACGCAGTTCGTCGCGTTTGCCCGCAACGGCTGCTTCGGTCAGGACACGAGTGGTCTCCTGGAACGATGCCGCAGAGATAAAGGACTCGGTTGCCAGAGACGCTTTGGTGATACCCAGCAGATCGCGGGAGAACGTTGCGCCCACTTTGCCGTTCGCTTCCAGTTCGCGGTTAGCGATCTTAACGCGAGAGTATTCAACCTGTTCGCCTTCCAGGAAGTCGGAGCTACCTGCGTTTTCGATGGTGGCTTTACGCAGCATCTGACGAACGATAACTTCGATGTGTTTATCGTTAATCTTAACGCCCTGCAGACGGTATACGTCCTGGACTTCGTTAACGATGTAACGAGTCACAGCATGAACACCACGCAGACGCAGAATGTCATGTGGTGCTTCCGGACCGTCGGAAACCACGTCACCACGTTCTACACGTTCACCTTCGAACACGTTGAGCTGACGCCATTTAGGAATCATCTCTTCGTACGGTTCGCTACCGTCTACCGGGGTGATAACCAGACGACGTTTACCTTTGGTTTCTTTACCGAAGGAAATGATACCGCTGATTTCAGCCAGGATTGCTGGCTCTTTCGGACGACGAGCTTCGAACAGATCCGCAACGCGTGGCAGACCACCGGTAATATCCTTGGTACCGCCAGATTCCTGCGGAACACGGGCCAGGGTGTCACCAGAACTGATCTGGATGCCATCTTCCAGCTGAACAATCGCTTTACCCGGCAGGAAGTACTGCGCAGGCATATCGGTGCCAGGGATCAGAACGTCGTTACCCTGAGCATCAACGATTTTCAGTGCCGGACGCAGATCTTTACCACCGGTCGTACGTTCAGCAGAATCCAGAACCACCAGAGAAGACAGACCGGTCAACTCATCAGTTTGACGAGTAATGGTCTGGCCGTCGATCATGTCAGTGAAGCGAACAAAACCGCTTACTTCGGTGATAACCGGCATGGTGTGTGGATCCCAGTTTGCAACGGTTTCGCCGCCGGCAACCTGTTCGCCATCACCTTTCGCCATAACAGAACCGTAAGGCACTTTATAGCTTTCTTTGGTACGACCGAATTCGTCGATCAGTTTCAGCTCGGTGTTACGTGAAGTGATAACCAGCTTACCGCTGGAGTTCACAACCGATTTCGCGTTGCTGAGCTTGATGCTACCTTTGTTTTTCACCTGGATGCTGGATTCAGCAGCCGCACGCGATGCCGCACCACCGATGTGGAACGTACGCATGGTCAGCTGTGTACCCGGCTCACCGATGGACTGTGCCGCGATAACGCCGATAGCTTCACCTTTGTTGATGATGTGGCCACGCGCCAGGTCACGACCGTAGCAGTGCGCACATACACCAAAGTCGGTGTCACAGGATACAACAGAACGCACTTTGACGGAGTCAACGGAGTTCTCTTCCAGCAGATCACACCAGTGCTCGTGCAGCAGCGTGTTACGTGGAACCAGAATGTCCGCGGTACCCGGCTTCAGAACGTCTTCAGCGGTTACACGACCCAGTACGCGATCGCGCAGCGGCTCTTTAACGTCACCACCCTCGATAACCGGGGTCATGGTGATGCCTTCCAGCGTGCCACAATCGTCTTCAGTAACCACCAGGTCCTGCGCCACGTCGACCAGACGACGAGTCAGGTAACCGGAGTTCGCTGTCTTCAGTGCGGTATCCGCCAGACCTTTACGCGCACCGTGAGTTGAGATGAAGTACTGGAGTACGTTCAGACCTTCACGGAAGTTCGCGGTGATTGGCGTTTCGATGATGGAGCCATCTGGCTTCGCCATCAGACCACGCATACCCGCCAGCTGACGAATCTGCGCCGCAGAACCACGCGCACCGGAGTCGGCCATCATGTAGATGCTGTTGAAGGAAACCTGCTGCTCTTCCTGACCGTCACGGTTAATCACGGTTTCAGTTTGCAGGTTATCCATCATCGCTTTGGATACACGATCGTTCGCCGCAGCCCAGATATCGATAACTTTGTTATAGCGTTCGCCCGCGGTTACCAGACCAGACTGGAACTGTTCCTGGATCTCAGCAACTTCGGCTTCCGCTTCGCTGATAATCTCGTATTTTTTCTCCGGGATGACCATGTCATCGATACCAACGGATGCACCTGAACGCGCTGCATAAGCAAAGCCGGTGTACATCGTCTGGTCCGCAAAAATAACGGTCGGTTTCAGGCCCAGAATACGGTAGCAGGTGTTCAGCATTTTGGAGATAGCTTTCTTACCCAGTGCCTGGTTCACGATGCTGAACGGCAGACCTTTAGGTACGATCATCCACAGAATGGCACGGCCAATGGTCGTGTCTTTCAGGCTGGTTTTAGCAACGAACTCGCCGTTTTCATCTTTTTCATATTCGGTGATACGCACTTTAACGCGCGCATGCAGAGAGGCCAGGCCAGCGCGATAAATACGCTCTGCTTCTTTCGGGCCAGTCAGCACCATGCCTTCGCCTTTGGCGTTAACACAGTCACGGGTCATGTAGTACAGACCCAATACAACGTCCTGAGACGGAACGATGATTGGCTCGCCGTTCGCAGGTGACAGAATGTTGTTGGTAGACATCATCAGCGCACGCGCTTCCAGCTGGGCTTCCAGCGTCAGCGGTACGTGAACAGCCATCTGGTCACCATCGAAGTCGGCGTTATATGCCGCACAAACCAGCGGGTGCAGCTGAATTGCTTTACCTTCGATCAGAACCGGTTCGAATGCCTGGATACCCAGACGGTGCAGTGTTGGTGCACGGTTCAGCATAACCGGGTGTTCGCGGATAACTTCGTCCAGGATATCCCAAACGACAGCTTCTTCGCGCTCAACCATTTTCTTCGCAGCTTTGATGGTGGTAGCAAGACCACGCAGCTCCAGCTTGCCGTAGATGAACGGTTTGAACAGCTCCAGCGCCATTTTCTTCGGCAGACCGCACTGATGCAGACGCAGGTATGGGCCAACGGTGATTACAGAACGACCGGAGTAGTCAACACGCTTACCGAGCAGGTTCTGACGGAAACGACCCTGCTTACCTTTGATCATGTCGGCCAAAGATTTCAGAGGACGTTTGTTAGAACCGGTGATCGCACGACCGCGACGACCGTTATCCAGCAGGGCATCAACCGCTTCCTGCAGCATACGTTTTTCGTTGCGTACGATAATGTCCGGCGCGGCCAGATCCAGCAGACGTTTCAGACGGTTGTTACGGTTAATGACGCGACGATACAGATCGTTCAGGTCAGAAGTCGCGAAACGACCACCATCCAGCGGAACCAGCGGACGCAGATCTGGCGGCAGTACCGGCAGAACGGTCAGGATCATCCACTCTGGTTTGTTACCAGACTGAACGAACGCTTCCAGCAGTTTGATACGCTTGGTCAGCTTTTTACGCTTGGTTTCGGAGTTGGTTTCGTTCAGCTCTTCACGCAGAGTTTCACACTCTTGCTCCAGATCCATGCTTTTCAGCAGGGCCTGAATAGCTTCCGCGCCCATCTTCGCGTCGAATTCGTCACCGAACTCTTCCAGCGCGTCCAGATACTGTTCTTCGGTCAGAATCTGGTTACGTTCCAGGTTCGTCATACCGCCTTCGATAACCACATAGGATTCGAAGTACAGAACACGTTCGATATCACGCAGCGGCATATCGAGCAGCAGGCCGATACGGGACGGCAGAGATTTCAGGAACCAGATGTGCGCAGTCGGAGACGCCAGCTCGATGTGGCCCATACGCTCACGGCGTACTTTGGTCTGGGTCACTTCAACGCCGCACTTCTCACAGATCACACCACGGTGTTTCAGGCGCTTGTACTTACCGCACAGGCACTCGTAGTCTTTTACCGGCCCAAAGATACGGGCGCAGAAAAGGCCGTCACGCTCAGGTTTGAACGTACGGTAGTTAATGGTTTCCGGCTTTTTAACTTCACCGAAAGACCATGAACGGATCATGTCTGGCGAGGCCAGAGCAATTTTGATCGCATCAAACTCTTCGGTTTTAGTCTGCGCTTTCAGAAACTTTAATAAATCTTTCACGGATTTGCTCCCGTCGGAGTTAGCACAATCTGGTGCTGGCTGTTACGCCAGCACCAGTGACCTGTTTGAGCGAGAGTTACTCGTCTTCCAGCTCGATGTTGATACCCAGCGAACGGATCTCTTTCAACAGTACGTTGAAGGATTCCGGCATGCCCGGTTCCATCTGATGGTTACCGTCTACGATGTTTTTATACATCTTCGTACGGCCATTCACGTCATCAGACTTAACGGTGAGCATTTCCTGCAGGGTGTATGCCGCGCCATATGCTTCCAGCGCCCACACTTCCATCTCCCCGAAGCGCTGACCACCGAACTGCGCCTTACCACCCAGCGGCTGCTGAGTAACCAGGCTGTAAGAACCGGTAGAACGCGCGTGCATTTTGTCATCAACCAGGTGGTTCAGTTTCAGCATGTACATGTAACCGACGGTTACCTGACGCTCGAACTGCTCACCCGTACGGCCGTCGAACAGTGTGATCTGACCGGAAGTTGGCAAGCCACCCAGCTGCAACAGCTCTTTGATTTCAGACTCTTTCGCACCATCGAAGACCGGCGTTGCGATCGGCATACCTTTACGCAGGTTCTCAGCCAGACGCAGAACTTCTTCATCGCTGAAGGTGTTCAGGTCAACTTTCTGACGAACGTCAGCGCCCAGATCGTACGCACGCTGGATAAATTCGCGCAGTTTCGCGACTTCCTGCTGCTGTTTCAGCATGGCGTTGATCTTATCGCCGATACCTTTCGCAGCCATACCCAGGTGGGTTTCAAGGATCTGACCGATGTTCATACGAGACGGTACGCCCAGCGGGTTCAGTACGATATCTACCGGCGTACCGTTAGCATCGTGCGGCATATCTTCGATCGGGTTGATCTTAGAAATTACACCCTTGTTACCGTGACGACCTGCCATTTTGTCACCAGGCTGGATACGGCGTTTAACGGCCAGGTATACCTTGACGATTTTCAGCACGCCCGGTGCCAGATCGTCGCCTTGAGTGATTTTACGGCGTTTCGCTTCGAGTTTTTTCTCGAACTCGTGTTTCAGTTCGTCATACTGCTCAGCCAGCTGTTCCAGCTGATTTTGTTTCTCTTCGTCGGTCAGGCCGAGTTCCAGCCAGCGATCGCGAGGCAGTTTGTCGAGCTTCTCAGCTTCAACGCCACCGGCAACCAACACAGCGTAGATACGGCTAAACAGGCCAGCTTCGAGGATCTGCAGTTCTTCAGACAGGTCTTTCTTCGCCTGTTTGAGCTGCATTTCTTCGATTTCCAGCGCACGTTTGTCTTTTTCCACGCCATCGCGAGTAAAGACCTGAACGTCGATAACGGTACCCGACACACTGTTCGGTACGCGCAGAGAAGAGTCTTTAACGTCAGACGCTTTCTCACCGAAGATTGCACGCAGCAGCTTCTCTTCTGGGGTCAGTTGGGTTTCACCTTTCGGCGTAACCTTACCAACCAGAATGTCGCCACCGGTCACTTCTGCACCGATGTATACGATACCGGATTCATCCAGTTTAGAGAGCGCAGCTTCACCCACGTTCGGGATGTCAGCGGTAATCTCTTCCGGCCCCAGCTTGGTGTCACGGGACACACATGCCAGTTCCTGAATGTGGATAGTGGTGAAACGGTCTTCCTGAACAACACGCTCGGAGACGAGGATGGAGTCTTCGAAGTTGTAACCGTTCCATGGCATGAATGCCACACGCATGTTCTGACCCAGCGCCAGTTCACCGAGGTCGGTAGACGGGCCATCAGCCAGCACATCACCACGATCAACCGGCTCACCCAGAGATACGCAAGGCATCTGGTTGATACAGGTGTTCTGGTTAGAACGGGTGTATTTGGTCAGGTTATAGATGTCGATACCTGCTTCGCCCGGATACATCTCGTCTTCGTTAACTTTGATAACGATACGGGAAGCATCCACGTACTGAACGGTACCGCCACGCTTAGCAACTGCAGTAACACCGGAGTCAACGGCAACAGCACGTTCCATACCGGTACCAACCAGCGGCTTATCAGAGCGCAGGGTCGGAACCGCCTGACGTTGCATGTTCGCACCCATCAATGCACGGTTGGCGTCATCGTGTTCCAGGAACGGGATCAGGGACGCACCGACGGATACCACCTGCTGGGTGGATACGTCCATGTAGTCAACCTGGTCGCGGCTGAACAAGCTGGATTCGCCTTTGCTACGGCAAGTTACCAGGTCTTCTACGAAGTGGCCTTCATCGTCCAGGTTGGAGTTCGCCTGAGCAATAACGTAGTTGCCTTCTTCGATAGCAGACAGGTAGTGAATTTCATCAGTTACTACACCGTCGGTCACTTTACGATACGGCGTCTCAAGGAAGCCATATTCGTTAGTCTGTGCGTACACGGACAGGGAGTTGATCAGACCGATGTTCGGACCTTCAGGCGTTTCGATTGGACATACGCGACCGTAGTGAGTCGGGTGTACGTCTCGAACTTCAAAGCCTGCGCGTTCACGAGTCAGACCGCCTGGGCCGAGTGCGGAGATACGACGTTTGTGCGTAATCTCAGACAGCGGGTTGTTCTGGTCCATAAACTGAGACAGCTGGCTGGAACCGAAGAACTCTTTCACTGCTGCAGAAATCGGTTTGGCGTTGATCATATCCTGAGGCATCAGGGTATCCAGATCGCCCAGAGACAGGCGCTCTTTCACCGCACGCTCTACACGTACCAGGCCAACGCGGAACTGGTTTTCCGCCATTTCGCCAACGGAACGGATACGACGGTTACCGAGGTGGTCGATATCATCGACTTCGCCTTTACCGTTACGGATATCAATGAGCTTTTTCATCACTTCGATGATGTCTTCTTTGCTCAGGATACCGGAACCTTCGATTTCGTCACGCAGCAGAGAACGGTTGAACTTCATACGACCGACCGCAGACAGGTCATAACGGTCTTCGGAGAAGAACAGGTTCTCAAACAGGCTTTCAGCTGCTTCACGAGTCGGCGGCTCACCCGGGCGCATCATGCGGTAGATTTCTACCAGCGCGCTCAGACGATCGTTGGTTGGGTCGACGCGTACAGTCTCAGAGATGTACGGGCCGTGATCCAGATCGTTGGTGAACAGCGTTTCGATACGTTTGTGGCCAGACTGGCTCAGCTTAGCCAGCAGATCCAGGCTCAGCTCCATGTTAGCCGGGCAGATCAGCTCGCCAGTAGATTCGTCAACGTAGTCTTTAGACGCAACTTTGCCAGCAATGTACTCAACCGGAACTTCGATATGTTTGATATCGTCTTTTTCCAGCTGGCGAATATGGCGCGCAGTAATACGGCGGCCTTTTTCAACATACACTTTGCCGTTGGCTTCGATGTCAAAGGATGCGGTTTCACCACGCAGGCGTTCCGGCACCAGTTCCATCTGCAGCTTGTTGTCGCGAATTTCGAAAACAACTTTTTCAAAGAACAGGTCAAGGATCTGCTCAGTGGTGTAGTTCAGGGCACGCAGAATGATGGTCGCAGGCAATTTACGGCGACGGTCGATACGTACGAACAGGTTGTCCTTCGGATCGAATTCGAAGTCCAGCCAGGAACCACGGTAAGGGATGATGCGCGCGTTATACAGCACTTTACCCGAAGAGTGGGTTTTACCTTTGTCGGAGTCAAAGAAGACGCCCGGACTACGGTGCAGCTGAGAAACGATAACACGCTCAGTACCGTTGATAACAAAGGTACCGTTGTCAGTCATGAGCGGAATTTCGCCCATGTAGACTTCTTGTTCTTTAATGTCTTTAACGGTGCCTTCCGGCGCTTCGCGCTCGTAGATCACCAGACGCAGTTTTACGCGCAGCGGTGCGGAATAGGTCACGCCACGGATCTGACATTCCTGGACGTCAAACACCGGTTCGCCAAGGCGGTAGCTGACGTATTGCAGCTCGGAATTACCGCTGTAGCTCTGAATCGGGAATACGGAACGGAAGGCGGCTTCCAGACCATACTGCCCTTCAGGATCTTGCTCGATGAACTTCTGAAACGAGTCAAGCTGGATAGAAAGGAGATAAGGCACATCCAGTACTTGTGGACGTTTACCAAAATCCTTACGAATACGTTTTTTCTCGGTATAGGAGTAAACCATTAGGGTTCCTCAGCTCGCTGACAAGTCGACCCATCTGCCCAATTGAAAGGCAGTTTGTGCAACACTATTTTGTTGACCGGAAAATGGATACTTTCCGCAATGCTTGTTGCTATCACGCTTAAATCATTTCGTTGCGATTTACACAGAGCGAGCACCCTGTCGCAGTATATTAAGTCGTCGATAGAAACAAGCATTGTCAGGACAACCAGTAGTCAAACAGTGTGAAACGCTACTGGCGCCTTACAGCGCAAAAAGGCTGGTGACTAAAAAGTCACCAGCCATCAGCCTAATTACTCAGGCTGCAACCGGAAGGGTTGGCTTATTTAACTTCAACTTCAGCGCCAGCTTCTTCCAGAGATTTTTTCAGTGCTTCTGCGTCGTCTTTGCTCACGCCTTCTTTCAGAGCGGCCGGAGCAGATTCAACCAGGTCTTTCGCTTCTTTCAGACCCAGGCCAGTTGCGCCACGTACTGCTTTGATAACAGCAACTTTGTTAGCGCCAGCAGCTTTCAGAATTACGTCGAATTCAGTTTTTTCTTCAGCAGCTTCAGCCGGGCCAGCAGCTACAGCTACAGCAGCAGCAGCGGAAACACCGAATTTTTCTTCCATTGCAGAGATCAGTTCTACAACGTCCATTACAGACATAGCTGCAACTGCTTCAATGATTTGATCTTTAGTGATAGACATTTAAATTGTTCCTGAAAATCAGAATAAGTTTATACGTAAGCGAGTGCTTGATAAAGATAACTGCGATTAAGCAGCTTCTTTCGCATCGCGAACAGCAGCCAGAGTGCGAACCAGTTTGCCAGCCGAAGCTTCTTTCATGGTTGCCATCAGGCGTGCAATTGCTTCTTCGTAGGTCGGCAGGGTTGCCAGGCGATCGATTTGCGATGCCGGGATCAACTCACCTTCAAAGGCTGCAGCTTTGACCTCAAATTTTGCATTCGCTTTCGCGAACTCTTTGAACAGACGAGCAGCAGCGCCCGGGTGTTCCATAGAGTATGCAATCAGGGTCGGACCAACGAACGCGTCTTTCAGGCACTCAAATGCAGTACCTTCAACAGCACGACGCAGCAGGGTGTTACGAACAACACGCATGTATACGCCGGCTTCGCGACCTGCTTTACGCAGTTCGGTCATTTTGTCTACAGTTACGCCGCGGGAATCCGCAACTACTGCAGACAGCGCGCCTTTGGCTACTTCGCTGACTTCAGCAACAATCGCTTGTTTGTCTTGAAGATTTAAAGCCATTAGCTTTGCTCCTGGATGTTTGCCAGGGCTCATGCCCTGGAACTCACTTCACTCTTCCAAACGGATAGAGCGTCTTAAATACGGTGAGCAGAAACAAGCCAAAGAGTACTTTAAAAAATAATCTTAGCGTTCTGTCACCGTCTACGCAGGGGATTAAGTTTCTTGCGAAACTCCTGCGGTCTTCGACGGAGGCCTGGATAGGCCAGGCTCCAACGAACAAATCTTTTAGCCGCTAACTTTTGTTAGCAAACGTGGGGGTAAGATTGTAGACAAAATCACCGCCCACGTAAAGGCATTAGTTTGCAGCAGCGCTCAGGCCAGCCTGATCAACTGCAACACCTGCACCCATGGTGGTGGAGATGCTAACTTTCTTGATGTACACGCCTTTCGCCTGAGTTGGTTTTGCTTTTTTCAGCGCAACCAGCAGAGCTTCCAGGTTTTCTTTCAGTTTGTCAGCGTCAAAGTCCACTTTACCGATGGTGGTGTGGATGATGCCGTTTTTGTCGTTACGGTAACGGATCTGGCCTGCTTTAGCGTTCTTAACCGCTTCAGCAACGTTCGGCGTTACAGTACCTACTTTCGGGTTTGGCATCAGGCCACGCGGGCCCAGAACCTGACCCAGCTGGCCAACAACGCGCATTGCATCCGGGGAAGCAATAACAACGTCGAAGTTCATTTCGCCTTTTTTGATCTGGTCAGCCAGATCTTCCATACCTACCAGTTCAGCGCCTGCAGCTTTAGCAGCTTCAGCGTTTGCGCCCTGGGTAAATACGGCTACGCGAACGGAACGGCCAGTACCGTGCGGCAGTACAGTTGCACCACGTACGTTCTGGTCAGATTTACGAGCGTCGATGCCGAGGTTAACAGCAACGTCAACGCTTTCGTTGAATTTAGCAGTGGCCAGCTCTTTCAGCAGAGCAATAGCTTCGTTGATGTCGTACTGTTTAGTTGCATCAACTTTTTCACGGATCACGCGCATACGCTTGGTCAGTTTAGCCATTTCTTAGTCCTCCACTACCAGGCCCATGGAACGTGCAGTACCTTCAATGGAGCGAGTCATCGCTTCAATGTCGGCGCCAGTCATGTCGGCAGCTTTGGTCTGCGCGATTTCCTGCAGCTGAGCGCGAGAAATTTTACCTACTTTCTCTTTGTTCGGCTTACCGGAACCAGACTTAATACCAGCAGCTTTTTTCAGCAGAACTGCAGCCGGCGGAGTCTTGGTGATGAAGGTGAAAGAACGGTCAGCGTAAACGGTGATAACAACCGGAATCGGCAGACCTTTTTCGATGGAATCAGTTTTTGCGTTGAACGCTTTGCAGAATTCCATGATGTTCACACCCTGCTGACCCAGTGCTGGACCAACCGGCGGACTCGGGTTTGCCATACCAGCTGCAACCTGCAGCTTAACGTAGGCTTGTACTTTCTTAGCCATTGCAATTTCCTCTAATTGGGTAATAGCGCCTCGATGAGGCTCCCCGTGATGTATATCGTCTTACGGGCTGTGCCCATAAAAACAAAAGGCGCGAAATTGTATGCCAATTTCGCGCCTCATGCAACGATTAAATCGCTGCTTTTTTGATCGCTGTATTACGCTTTTTCAACCTGTGCAAAGTCCAGTTCTACCGGGGTCGCACGACCGAAGATAGAGACAGAAACTTTCAGGCGAGACTTCTCATAATCCACTTCTTCAACGACGCCGTTAAAGTCAGCGAACGGACCATCGTTAACACGAACCATTTCACCCGGTTCGAACAACGTTTTCGGACGCGGCTTATCACCAACCTGCTGCAGGCGGTTCATAATCGCATCGACTTCTTTGTCGCTGATCGGGGCCGGACGGTCAGAAGTACCGCCGATGAAGCCCATTACGCGTGGCACGCTACGCACCAGGTGCCAGCTCGCATCGTTCATGACCATCTGGACCAGAACGTAACCTGGGAAGAATTTGCGCTCGCTTTTGCGACGCTGGCCGCCACGGATTTCAACGACTTCTTCAGTCGGAACCATGACTTCGCCAAACAGCTCTTCCATGTTGTGTAATTTGATGTGCTCACGCAGCGACGTGGCTACGCGGCCTTCAAAACCGGAAAACGCCTGAACGACGTACCAGCGCTTTTTAGGTGCTTCAGACATCTTAGAACCTCAGGCCAGTGATAAAAGAGACCAGGCGAACCAGAATACCATCCAGTCCCCACAGGATCAGCGACATTACCGCGGTAACCGCAGCAACGATAAGCGTAGTATGCAGTGTTTCCTGGCGAGTCGGCCAGATAACCTTGCGAACTTCAGTACGCGCTTCACGTGCAAACGCAACGGTCGCTTTTCCTTTTGTCGTTAACAGCGCGACACCACCCGCTGCAGCAATAAGAATTACTACGGCCAGCGCGCGCAATGGCAGCATCATGTCACGATAAAGATAGTTGCCGACGATAGCTACAATCAGCAGCACCGCAACCACAACCCACTTCATCGCTTCCAGGCCGCGCCCGCTCCCTTGAGCTTCGGTATTCGCACTCATAAACCAACCTGTCAGAAGAATTCTACAAACATTTTCACCCCGCGGGTGCGAGGCGATCCAAACCGAAAGTAAGTTTCGGACTAACGCCCTCTTCAGAGCCTGTCTCAGCAATGATTATGACAAATAAAATCACTGATGAGCCAGGTTCTGCTTCGAAAGCGTACAAAAAGGGCATCAAATGATGCCCTTTTATTGCGCATTGCGTCAAATGTTATCAGCAATTAGCTCATTACTTTAGCAACAACGCCCGCGCCAACGGTACGGCCGCCTTCACGGATTGCGA